>NZ_CALPDH010000017.1:0-139020 GCF_943193215.1 Acetatifactor aquisgranensis
CTTTTTGTGTTTAAACACCAAGGATACGGGCAGTTTCAAAAAGATGGGGATAAAAATATCTTAAGGATAAGCAAGTTATACACATTTCCACGGTGCTTGTCTTTTGGTCTTTGATTTCTTTGGTTCGGAATAGTGTGGTGCTGGCGGTCTATCTCTTGTTTTCGGTTGCTTGCTTCTTTACCGTACATGAGCATTACTCCCCGGATTGTGATTTCCATCGCGGAGGTGCCGGAGTGGGAGGACGAGGCTTACCTGAAGAGGGCATTCCGCCTGGAGGTGATACACCAGGTCTGCCAGTGCACGGAGGGGTGCCTGGCATCCACATGCGCCTGCGGGACGCTCCATCTGAATGAGGACATCGTGTGGATTGAGCGGGAATATCTGGACGGGAACCGGTTCATCCCCATCGTGATGGATTTTGAGCGGAAAGCCCAGTCCATCATCTGCTACCGGCTGAACGACATTTTGGTGGAAAAGAAGAGCCCCTGCGGCTGCGGAAGCCTGTTCCTGGCTCTGGAGATGAAACGGGTAGAACTCGCGAGAGAAGGCTGATTCACCTGGAGAAAAAAGTTCCTGTGAGACGGCAAATCTGCAAAAGGGGCAGAGCCGCCCTTCAAGCTTGTACTACCTATTGTCACAACGGTATACCGAACGATGCAAAAGCGAATGGGTAAGAGTTCAGAAAAAAGCAAGAACGATAAAAAGACGTGATGCCTGCCGGCGTGAGATGACTGGCAAGAATGGAACGCCGTTTCTATCATTTTATACGAAGTGAAACAAATTCGGAATGTGGCCGCCAAATGTTCTGACGGCCATTCGATACATTGCCTTTGCGTGGATACGGTCATGCCAAATAAAGCGCCGCATCACTTTTCGCAATGACCATTCTTCGCCATAGCTGCCCAGATAGACAGGATTCTTCAAAAAATCTGGCTGGCTTTCCAGCAGCGCAAAACCTCGCTGTCGGCATTCTGCAATGGTTCCCTCATGGTCAGTCTCAACGCCGATTTCCCCAAAGTAATAGTCATTGACATTTTTTGTATGCTCGTACATTTCAGATGCTGTGCGGGGAACTTGCCCATAGAAAGTTAAACACATCGTATTTTCATGACCATTCTCCAGTAAATGTTGATTTATCTATTATATGTTCCAATAATTTATTCGGCATATCGATAATGGTACATCTCATGTTATCGTGTTCTTTGTCATATTTTACCACATTGCCCTGATTTACTCAATCAGAAAAACATCGTTCCGAAGCCTCACCCTTTCCAAAATTCTTCAACCTCCCTCAAAATCTCATCATGAGGAAGAATGGTAGCCTCCTCAATGCTGATGCCGGTCTTTTGGAGATAATATTTGATCAGATGGTACCCCACGGCATATCCCGCACAATAAGGCAGGCCTGCTTCGGGAAAGCACTGCATCCTGGCCATTTCATCGCCGTACAGATAGGCGGTGATGTTTTCAAAGCCCGTTGCGTTCAGGCCGTCATAGATGATTTCTTTTATCAGCGGCAACAGTTCGGGGTCTGTCTTGCTCACCCACGGCCCCAGAAATGCTTCCCCATGTATCGCCGTAGCATAGTTCTCCGCCAGACCCTCTCCCACAAGCATCTCGCCAAGGGTGACGTCTTTCGTCCATTTGATGAACTGGTACCTGACATTATGATTTGCCTCATGGGCAAGGGCGGCAGGGAGCTTTTTCAGATTGCTTTCCGTGGGAACCAGCCATCCCATCACAAAGCCCGGAATACCTCCGTCCCCGCAATAGCCCTCGTTCATTTTCGTATAAGCATTCTCCGGATTAGCCAGAAATACAGAAAACAGATACTCCTGCACCTTGAGTTCGATTCCCTTGCTGAGAAAGCGTTCCAGAGCGTCCTCGATGGACTTTTGGCAGGCATCCCATAGACTCTCACTGGAAATGGCTTCAATCCAGTCCTTTGTCGTCAGGTCCACTTTGGACGGCGGGAAAATCCCCAGCCTGTCGTTCGCCATGATGATGTCATAAGCGCCTTTTTTAGAAGCCTTGAGAGGGATATGATAGCAATCCCATTTGCCCTGAAAAGGGAGCATCAATTCGTAGCGGTAGATGTCCTCCTTTTTCTCCGGAGCCGCAGTCATTATTTTTCTGTAAACATCCGGCGAATATACACGTTTCACAATCATAATAGTCTCCTCCTGTTCTCCGGCCTCAGCCACAATAAGCCTGTATGGCTTCCATCACAAATACCGCTGTGCCCTCACCCGCGTACGCGTCGATATTTTTTGTAAACTCCCCGCCGCTGGCATACATTTTACCCAGCTCGCTCAGAACCTTGTCCGTGCACTTATAAAAGTGTTCTGTCATGAAGTTTTGCAGCTTTATGACCAGTGCCCGGGCGGCTTCGGAGGATGGATCGGTGCCTTTGAGCGCAGCAAATTCCCGGAATATCATCATGCACCGTTCCTCCAGAAGCTGCCGTTCCTCAGGTGTGCGGGCTTTCGATTTTTCCTGGTACTCCCTGTATTCCGGGGAATCGCCCCATGCGGCTTTTGCCCGGGCGGCGTATTCCTCCAGCTTGCTCCTGTCAAATGCCGAAAAATCCGTATGTTTTTGGCGGGACACTTTCATCGCAAAGGCTATCAGGTTCTCTAAATGGTCCTTTTTTAGCTTCAGCAGCGTTATCTGCTGGTCCAATGCTTTGTTCCTGTCATAATCCGGACTTTCCATGATTTTCCTGATGTCTTTCAGCGGGAATTCCAATTCCCGGAACAGCAGAATCTGCTGCAGCCGCTCCAAATCCGTATCTGCATATAGCCTGTATCCGGCATCGCTGTATTTTGACGGATGCAGAAGCCCGATTTTGTCATAATACTGGAGTGTGCGGATGCTCACACCAGCAAGCTTGCTCACCTCGTGTACTGTCATCATTTGGATTTCCTCCTCTGGGAATAGTATAAACTATGACGTTGCGTAATAGTCAACAGGTTTTTTGATATCTTATTCATTTACAAAGAAAAGCCGGCCGCCTGTCACGATAAGGAAAGGGCATGATGTGAGATATTTGGAATGCGCCTATACGTATCTTTGGATGAAGAGCGACCTAGCTGCAGCTGTAAAAATCTTTATGGAAATCGGAACTTTTAAAGAAGCTGGCGGCAGACCTGCTTGGGATACCGTTGGAAGGCATTGGGCAGTTTGTGATACGGAATCCAGAGATGCCGCCTGAAAACCTTGGGGACAAATTCTGCAGGCTGGATATCAATATGGGAGGATGGACTGCATCGTGCGCGCCATGGCCATCCGGGGCGGTGGCGGGCTGCTTCCTGTATTTGCCATGGATGAGGGGAATCGGACAGATTATTATTTTGACATGAAGGGCATCAAAATACTGCGGCTCTGCGCCAGGATACTGCTTGGGTTTATAGAGGAATGCCTGGGTATCCCATTGTGACGGTGGGGGAGATTTTGTTCGGTTCATTGACGGGTTTTATGTGGTATGATACAATTCATAAGAGAAGTATCATAATTCAGGGCAGAAAGATGGAAGGCACATTGCCGGCGGTCTGCAGTCGGGATTCGTGGCAAGTTTTACTGACGTGTAGTATAAATGCTGTTTCTATAGCCGACGAAATTTAGATATTTGAGCGGTGGAGGTGTAGGGATGGATGTATTGAAAAAAGAAGATATTTATACAATAGATGATATTTATGCGCTGCCGGATGGGGAACGGGCAGAACTGATTGACGGAAAAATCTATTATATGGCGCCGCCAAGTTGGAATCATCAAAAAATAAGCCGAAAGCTGCACCAGGCAATATCAAACTATATTGACAGCAAGAAAGGAAAATGTGAGGCATTGGCAGCTCCATTTGCAGTTTTCCTGAATGAAGATGATATTAATTATGTGGAACCGGACATCTCGGTTATATGTGATTTGTCTAAATTAGATGAGAAAGGATGTCATGGTGCACCTGATTGGGTAATTGAGATTGTATCTCCAAGCAGTAAGCCCAGGGATTATATGACAAAATTGTTCAAATATCGTACTGCCGGAGTCAGGGAATATTGGATTGTCGATCCTGATAAACAGATGACGATGGTTTATGGATTTGAGAAAGATACAGTGGAACAGTACGATTTTGGTGAAGAAGTTCCGGCTGGAATCTATGATGGGTTTGCTATAAAAGTAGAGTAAGCGCCTTGCGTCCCACGGCTCGGGGAGACAGGATTTCTGAAAAGAATGCATAAAAAAGATAGATATGAGCAGATGTAATAGAGTCTGGCCAGATTTTGTACAGGGGGGAGCGATGTTATGAGACGAAGAGCACAGGCATTGTATCAAAACGGAGTCAGGGACTTCTTTGCCCATGCAGAATAGCAGACATATAGTCTTCTGTATGGGCGAATAAAGCTATATGTTCTGCTGTTTCTGCACTTTATTTATTTTAAGATAAATAAGGAGCGGTGAAGATGAAATATTTAAATGCAGCAGAAATATTGCCGGAATATCTGTTGAAAGAGCTTCAGGCATATGTGGATGGAGAAATCCTGTATGTTCCAAAGACTTCTTCAAAAAAAGAATGGGGAGCTGCTAATGGTTCACGGGTATTTTATCAAGAGAGAAACAGGGAAATTCAAAGACTTTTCCAATTGGGATTTTCCATAGATACCTTGGCTGATCGATATGGTCTGGCATATAGCACCATCAAAAAAATAGTATACGGATAATCAAAAGGCGCCTGTGTGATGCGACATGGGCGTCTTTTTGTAGTTAGTTTGACTATAATCATTTCCTCTACTTGCGAGCATGCCCCTGATTCCCTACAATGGTATTGCGGCACCGAACGGAAAGGAGAAAGGCAAATGAAAAATATTTCGACAAGGCAATTCAGTGTATTGGGTGATTGCGGGAGAATTTATCAGTTTATGCTGCCGGAGGGATTTTGTTTTGTGGAGCCGGAAGAATATGATATGGACAAGATAGGCAAGTGCTGCTGGAAAGGCTTCGACCATGAGGAGAGGGAGGGCCCATGGAACCGTCAATATGAACAGGCCAATTACCTGATACAGACAGCCCCTCATGGGACGGCGGAGCTTGACGTCATAATCGCCGATGAACAAGGGGAGTATGCATGCCGCGCGGGAATGTGGTGGACTCCGCAAAACAAACCGGCTTATATGGAACCCCTCTGCACGATTCCCGAGTACCGCGGCAGAGGTCTGGCGGCTGCGGCCTTATCGGAAATGTACCGTAAAACGAAAAAACTGGGCGCCACCCACATGATGGGCGGAGAGAATGGTTTTTATCAAAAAATCGGCTATAAACATGCGGCGAAATGGACGTATTGGAAGAAAAGATAGGCTGCTTATGCGGAAAGACAGGTGAGTGAACATTATGGAAATCAGGCGATACAAACATGATGCGGCCTATTCCTATACATTGGGAATGGCCCTTACAATTGAATTGATTGCCCAAAAGGACTCGTATCATATACGGAAAATATATGTTCATCCTGATTATGTGCCAAAACATGACAAATACAATATTTTTGAAATTTGTAATGAAGCGCAGTTGCCTGTCGAAATCAATAAAAAGGTTTTTGGTCGTTTATCGATGAAAGAAAATGTTTATGTTATAGGGATATTTGACAAACATGATATGAATGTTGAACCTGGAAGGCCACATGTTGTTTTGGTCAATCCCAGTGATTCGGGAAATCTGGGCACAATTTTACGGACAGGGCTGGGATTTGGATTTAAGGACTATGTTATTATCAAACCCGGTGTTGATATATACAATCCAAAAACAATTCGATCTTCAATGGGCGCTTTTTTTCATGTCCGATTTACATATTATGATTCGTTTGAACAGTACAGACAGAAATTTTCAAACCATCAAATGTATTTATTTATGCTGGACGGTAAAATCAATTTAAAGGATATGAAAGAAAGGCAACAGAAAAATCCCTTTTCTCTTGTCTTTGGCAATGAGGGTTCGGGGCTTCCGGGCTTTTTTCGCGATTATGGGGACAGCATATATATCGAACATAATAATGAAATTGATTCCCTTAACTTATCAGTAGCATTCGGCATTGCCGCAAATTCATTTTCGGAATAATTGCACAGGAAAACAGCAGAGCCGGAAAAGAATCCGGCTCTTGTGCCGGTATGCCTGAAAATAGCGAGGGCACTGATAAACCGTATCAGGGCGCGTCAGGCAGCAGCCGGATAGCACCGGGGAATCCGGCTTCTTGGAACAGAGCCTGGAGCTGCTCTACGGAGGCTGCGTCAAACCCATCCGCCATGAGGAAAGTGCCGGTTGCCGTGACTGTGCTGTCCTCTCCGGTAGTGAAGACGACCGCGATGGGATTGCCGTTTTGGAATGTATACAGATAGATTGTGCTCTCTTTGGTCTCGCTGTTGACGAAAGTTTTGGATGCCGTATATACGGAAGAGGTTGCAAGGGCGGCAGTCCCGCTGCGTGAGTTGATCAGGCTGACCAAGGAAGAGGCGCTTCGGTTATCGAGCAGTTTTTTCAGGGAATCCGAAAAAGACTCGGTGACGGTGTCGCTTTCTGCGTAGGCAAGCATATCTCCCAGTGTAGGAACTTCGATTTCATAGACCGCTTGGGGAGCGGCGTAGTCCCCGGTGGCAAGTGTCTGGCGCATCTGTTCGATTTCAGCTGCGCCGCTCATAAGGCTCCCATAACTGCTGCTGTCCACCATCTCCTCCATGAGCAAGATTACGTCCATGCCATGTTCATACAGGGACTTTCCGCTGTTTCCGGGGACAGCGCAGCCGCTGAGGGCAATCAGGAGCATCATTGCCAGGAGTATTGTTTTCTTCTTATTCATTTTCGTTTCCTTTCCGGGATATTTCGGGCCCGTACAATTCTGTAATGAGATGCTTTTTTCATATTCTGCGCAGTACAGTACTGTACAAACTCCGATATGCCAGTATCATTATAATCTATTTTCGATGAACACACAATTCCGATAGGGAAGAAAATTGAAAAATTATAAAGGATATTCCATTTTCCCATCCTGGCTGAGGGAATCGGAAATGATGAAACTTCCTCCGACTTTTTGCGTCTAATATTATAGAAGACCAATAATAAAGGAGGGCTGGATTATGAGAAGAAAAAAGGGTATCGTTTTAATGATCTGCGTGTTGGTAGTATGTGTTGCAGGAGTGGCATTGCTCATTGGCAGAGGCGAAAAGCCGTACAGGAACTTAGATGCGTCTCAGATCATATTGGCAACAGTACGGCTGACACCGCCGGATAAGACGATTCAAATTACTGAGATAAAAGAGTTGGTTGAATATCTGGAAGATGTGGTTATCTATAACAAGGACAACTCTTACACGGAGTATGATGGTCAGGGTGTCACTTTCACGCTTACAATGTCCGATGGCACGCAGACAAGCATTATGGCATATAATCCATTCCTTGTGATTGACGGTATCGGCTATAAAACGAAATATGAGCCATGCCAGGCGCTCAACAGTTACGCTAACAGATTGTTGGATAAGGAAGACGCTATTATCATTCTGGAAGAACCTCCCGCATTGGCTGTTGTAAGCGATAATACATCTATCAGTGCCTTGCCGGGTTCTTATTCCTGGCAGAAAGCGGAAGCTGATGGCACAACTACATCATCTCAGGCCGACAGCGCGCACCCATTGGACTGCAAGGATTTACTTCTCAAATTTGAAACCACTGAACAAGCTGCTGCATTAAATTTTACAGAAGAACCTGACAGATTATTAAGTGCACGATGCTGGAGCGATGAATACTGGGGCGTTCTAAGCGCAGACAGCGAAAATGTCGATATTAACGGGAACGAAATTGTACTGAAACCGGGCGGATACATCTATGAGGTTAGGGCTGAATGGGATGCCGATAACGGATATGGCGGTACAGCACAGTATTCTTTCTATGTTGATTATAGTGAATAAAATCGGTTCCACAGAAAAGAATTTCCCAAGCGGTGTAGACCGTTTATAGACTTTTTTGTGCGCATTTGCGGAGGGAGGGCAGAACGCGCCGTGCCGGACAGGTCTTTGACCGGGAGAAGATTTATGAGAGAATCTGGGGATATGACGCCGAGGGCAGCAGCGATATCCTGAAAGAGCATATCCGTAGGATTCGCGCAAAGCTGGCCCGGGTGACAGACAGGGAGTATATTGGGGCCTGTTCCCGGATTCATGACCGGATTACTTTGTCCCACGCCTTTCTGATGAATGCCGCAGTGGTGGAGCATGGCGACGGCGGGTACTACATTATGGATACGGGGCCGGAGAGCATGGGGGATGCAGAAGACGCAGAGAACGCCCCTGTGGAATTTACCGGCAGAGAACTGTGGTTATGCAGGATGATGGAGGCGCTGATGGTGGTTCTTCCCATATTCTTTTCCGGCCTGGGAATCGTGTGCGCCGGAACCTGTTTTTACCGGGTCAAGCTGAAAGAACCGCTGGCGGCATTGAAACAGGGGATAAGCCATATAGCGGAAAACGACCTGGATTTCACCATGGGCTACGAAAAGCGGGACGAGCTGGGGGAACTGTGCAGGGCATTTGAGACTATGCGGGGCGAACTGGTAAAGAATAACCGTTATATGTGGGGGCTGGTAGAGGAGCGGAAGAGAATCAATGCCAGCATCGCCCACGATTTGAGGACGCCCATCACGGTCATCAAAGGCTACAGCGAGTATCTGGACAGGAATGCCGGAAAGGAAAACCTTACAGGGGAGGGCACAAGGGAGATTGCGGGATACATCAACCAGGCCGCCGTCCGGCTGGAGGAATACGCGGATTCCGTGCGCGAGGTTCAGGCATTGGAGGACATGCGCCTGGAATACAGGGAAGTCTTCCTGGGCAGCTTTTTGGAAGAAATGCGGGCGCAATTTTCTGTCATGGCGGAACAGAACGGGAAAGAAATCTGCCTGTGCGCGAATCTGCCGGAGCGGGCTGTGGCGCTGTCCGCCGTCGCGGTATTCCGGATTATGGAAAACATTGTGGACAATGCCCTGAGGTACTGCAGGGAGCGGATAGAGGTGGAGATTTCCTTTGCCGCGCCTTTCCTCACGATAGCAGTAACGGATGACGGCAAGGGATTTTCGGAGAGGGAGCGCAGAGAAGCGACGGATTATTTCTACAAAGGGAAAATGGAGGGGAGGAAAAAGCGGCATTTCGGCATCGGGCTGACCATATGCAGAATACTTGCGCAGAAGCATGGCGGCGCTATCCTGTTGGATAATGCCCCGGAAGGCGGCGCGCGGGTGACGGTGAAAATAAAAATACAAGAAAGTTCTCCATTGTGACGGAATGTAGACTTTCAGATGGTAAACTCTCCTATCATAAGGAACTGTTCAAAACACTTCCTCAGGAACTGCTTTGAGCATTTCCCGGGCGTAAACCGCCAGAAAGGAGAGTTTTTTCATGGAGATAAAGATTACATCTCTGCAAAAAAGATACGGAAACAGGATTGCCCTGGACGGCATTACCTTTTCTGTGGGAAACGGCATGTTCGGGCTGATAGGAAGGAACGGCGCGGGGAAGACGACGCTGATGCGGATTCTTGCCACCCTGAGCAGGCCCTCCGGCGGGCAGGTCACATTTGACGGAATCCCTCTGGAGGATGTAAAGAGGATTCGGTCTTTTATCGGTTATCTGCCCCAGGAGTTTTCGCTGTATCCGGAAATGTCGGTACAGGAGGTCATGGGGTATCTGGCGGCGCTTTCCGGCATCCCGGGAAAGGTCTGGCGGGAGCGCATTCCCCGGCTCTTGCGGAAAGTCAATCTATGGGATGACAGGACAAAAAGGGCGGGGAGGCTGTCCGGCGGGATGAAGCGGCGGCTGGGCATCGCCCAGGCTCTGCTGAACGACCCGCAGGTACTGATTGTGGATGAGCCCACAGCGAGGCTTGACCCGGAGGAAAGGCTCCGCTTTTACGCTCTGCTGGGCGAATTTGCAGACAGCCGTACCGTGTTGGTATCCTCCCATATCATGAGCGACATTGAAGCAGTGTGCGAAAACGTGGCGGTGCTGGATGCCGGGCGGCTGCTGTTTGCCGGGACGGCAGGGGAATTGGCTGAAAAGGCCGGGGGAAAAGTATTTGAAGTGACGGTTCCGAGAGAGGGACAGGAGTCGGTCAAAAGGGATTGCCATGTCCTGTCTGCCCAGGGGCATGGGGCGGATGTAAGGATCCGCGCCCTGGCCGACCGCGTTCCGGCAGCGGGCCGTTCCGTCCCCTGCGTGCCTACGGCATGGGACGGTTATATGGAGCTGCTGCGCCGGCAGGAACAGGAGGTGGGGGAGTGATGAAGCTGTTTCTGATGGAGTGCGGAAAAACGGCAAGGGGGATTCTGTATTGGCTGTTCGTTCTGGTATTGTTTTTTGCGGGCGTCCGTCCGTTGGATGAGACGGTGGAAAGTGAGCTTCGCCAGAAGGACGACCCCTCATCCGTATTTTATACAGCGGCGGATGGCGTATACGCCAGGGATTCCGGCGGGCTGACTGATAGGGAGATACAGGAGAATATGATGGCCGGGGCTGTGGCGCGGCTTTTGGAAAGTTACCAGAAAAATGCTTATGAATATTATCCTTTCGGATATGTAAAAACGAAGACGCTGTCCGAAGAGGGGCAGAGGGTAATCCTTTCCTATCTGGAGGAGCTGACCGGAATGGGGGAAGAAGCCATAAACGGGGCAGCAGAAGAGAGCGGCGAAGAAGAGTTCCGGATTTCCGGCGGCGGTGCTTACGTTTTGGAGCCGGGACAGGGGAGCATGGCGGGAAACGGACAATATGTCATAGAACCAGGCGATTGGAAATATACGGAAAACAGTGCAGAAATAGCGGAAGCATCGGTTCCCTTTGACCGCTTTCAGGAAATCATGGGAGAGGTGGACGCCATGATTGGGCGAGGTTCCTGTTTCAGCGGGGAGATGCTGGAATTGTATTACTGCGGAAATGATATGGAGAGCAGTCCGATGACGGAGCGGCAGCACAGGGAATTCTATGAAAGCGACCATGTGACGGGAGCGTTTGCAAGGTATTACTGCGATAGCATATCCCTGGTGGTTCTGGGACTGCCTGCCCTTGTGATGGTTGAACTGATGATGAAGGATAAGAACCGGAGGATGCAGGCGCTGGTGTACCCGCGGACGGTTCTCGGCGCAAGGCTGGTCTGCACCCGCTTTGCGGCAGCTGTCTGTATGGTGATGCTGCCCGACTTATCTTTCCGGCCAGGTCTCTGGTGACGCTGGTACGGTTCTGCAAGGAAACAGGAATACAGCCGGATGTATTCGCCTTTGTAAAATATGCCTTGCTATGGATACTGCCCACAGTGATGCTTGTGATGGCTATGGGGCTGTTTTTGACCATACTGACCGAGAACTATTCCGGTATCCTGTTTACAGGGCTCCTCTGGCTGACTGGCAGACCGTCCATGGGCAAAATCGCGGGCGGGAATTATAGCTTGTTCGACTTGATTATACGCCATAACACATTGAAAGGGTATGGGCGGATGACGGAGAATCTTCCTATGCTGACTCTGAACAGGGCTGCCATTTCCGGTATGGCATTGCTGTTCGTGGCGCTTGCGATTATTGTATATGAGACAAGGCGGAAAGGAGTGGGCATCTTTGAAAAACGAAAATTTTTTAACGGTTTTAAAGTCAAATGTACGTATAAACCATAAGCATACACTGATTCCGTCTATTCTGCTGCTGCTGGTGATTCCGCTGATTTACGGGACAGCAAATCTGGACTGCGTCAAATCTGCCGACTGCCTGGAACGGATGACGGCATTGATTGGGATTCCCATGTTCACGCCGCTGCTTTACCGGGAACAATCAGAGGACTTATACAGCATAGTCGCCCTGCGTCCGTTTCCTCTCCGGGCCGTGGCGGCTCTGCGGATTGGGATTTCCGCGGTCGGGGCTTTGGGGCTGATTCTGATTTTTGAGGTTTCCATGGCCGTCCGCGGGAGTACATTCCCGGTTGGGGCGTATGCTTTTCGGACATTGGCAGCGTGCATGGTCCTCGGGTTCACAGGTCTGCTTTGCGCTTCTGCTATGAAAAATGTCGTTGCCGGGTATTTGGGGGCGTTTGTTTTCTGCTTTGCGGTACAAGCAAGGGGCGGTGGCTCCTTGTTCAGGGCTGTCACAAATGGGATTCAGCCGCCGCTGCTGTTATTTCTCTTCGGCGCAGCGGCAGCGATTCTCTTTGCTGTGGGCAGACCAGGCGGCCGATAGTTGAGGATGCATGGTTGGAATTTGCGCATTATCTGGATATAGGGCAGCGAAGACCGA
Organism: Acetatifactor aquisgranensis; assembly: GCF_943193215.1. NCBI lineage: Bacteria > Bacillati > Bacillota > Clostridia > Lachnospirales > Lachnospiraceae > Acetatifactor > Acetatifactor aquisgranensis. Next base: position 12,303 of record NZ_CALPDH010000017.1, read on the forward strand.
TATTTACAGAAAGCGAAATTAATCCAGCCAGACACAATCAACAATGTCGCGGTCGACTTTAACAAATTTTTCCTCTATAAAAACAGCAGCCCAGCCATGTTCTTCATCCCACGGACAATTGAGGGACAATATGACGCATACAGCAACATTTTGCGACTCATATGGGGGATGGCCTGTTTTGCTTCTGGCATAGACTGCGTCTTCCAGAGCATAAAGAGTAACATCCGTGCCTATGTGTTTTATAAGGTCTGCAGGCAATTCGATTTCCGGCCAATATTCTTTGCTTTCTTCCTCGTCATCAGGTCCCCAGTCTCCATACATGTCATCATAATACAGGCGTATAAAGGCCTCCAGCATTTCGGTTTCCAGCTGGGGCGTCCAGTTCTCTATCAGCCTTTTGCAGGAAAGGGCACCTTTCCCTCCATCTTCGTCTAACTCTACAATTTTGAATTCTTTTGGATTTAATAATAAATTCTCTGGCATTTTTCTCCCTCCTGTTCTTTATTGATCCACACCATGGCTTTCATTATACAGCTTTTTCTTGAAGTGCACAAGGCCCTCTGTCATTTTGCGCAAAAGCCGCCGCCAAAGCAGCAGATGACCCGTATGCCGAAAAGCTGGAGCGGGCATACCTGAAATGGCGGAAAGACTGCGGCCTGTCAAGTTAGGGCGCGATTCTACTGACTCTGCTTTTCACGGGAATCTTGCGGGATATGATTGATTTGTATTTCGGTTTGTTCCTTACTATAGGGGGGTTTTCATCCCGATTTATATTGTCGGGAACAAATATAAAGAAAGGAAATCATAGTTACCAGTCTTTGTGTTCGGTACTCTTTTTGCACTTTCCCATTATACACTTATTGGATATGCACTGGCTTCGCTCAAAAATAGGCTATATCAGAAAAGGACATCAAATAGTCAGAAAATAGAAAAAGAAGTCGGACATTATCAAAAAGGTATTGGCTTTTGGATGTCTAAATGTTATACTATATATGAAGTCAAGGAATGGCAAGAACTTAACGGAAAGGAGATTAAAAATATGGAGGCATTAGAAGAAATGACCGAGAAAGAGCAGAAGACGATGTTTATAAGCGCATATATGAACTTACAGCGCGTCAAGGTATCAGAGGACAAGGATAAGGAAATCAGAAATCAGGAAAGAGAACTGAAAGCAAAGCTTGAAGCATTAGGCGTTGTAGTTGAGGATTTGAAAATTGAATAGCGGCAAAAGGATGTTCTCGCTCTGTGCCCCATCGGTGCCTGCAGAAGGAGCAGTTCCGGAGAGCGGGCAACAGGCCGCAGAACAGGGCAGACTGTGAATCCAGGGCAATCAGATAATAATGAAAGCGCCAACGGCGGGACCATAGACATCTATACCATCCGTGACTTTGCGAAACCCAACGCCGACGGATACGGGACATTGACAGGGATAGAAAAGTACAGCCAGAAAGAGTTTGACGAACATGCACAGTCAAGCAATGAGGTACAATCCAGCTCCGGTTCCTGTACCGTAACACAGGAGTGACGGCTATTGCATCATCATGTAGTGGCATCACCATACCATTGTATAGCGGGCGCGGGCATCACCGCACATCCGAAAAGGCCGGCCCCGCTGCCATATGTTCCTGTAATTGCGCTATCTGCTCCCCAGGGCTTTCTGCTTCGAAGAATATTATTATTTGGCAAGCTCGTCAATTGCATCCATCATATCGTTATCGTAGTTTCTGCCTATCTTACTACGGATTCGTTTCATGCTCCTATGATAGTAAGCTTTCAACAGCTTTATTATAAACAGGACAAATCTTCTGATCGGGCCAGGATTGTGTATTCCGTTCTTTTCTTTGGAGCGTGGCCTGTCTTCCCTGAAAACTATATCAAGTGTCCAGTGCAGGTTGTTTTCTATATATTCCAGTGCCTGCGTGCGACAATAGAAAACAGCTCTGCACTGGGCTTGATGCTGCACAGGAAATATCGTTCTTAGATTTTACCAGTTTTATCCATAATCCACAATATTTTCTCCCAAAGAACAGGAGTCAAAAATGTTGTCTGCTTATTTTTGTTCATGCGTTTATTCTGATAGTAGAGCTTCGCCCCTTTACATATGCCATTCTGCAACGTATACTGGAAACGTACAAGAAAAGAGGGGGTGCCAGTACATGAAGTGCAAAACCGGAGGATTTCCCATAAGAAAACATATCGTGCTTATCCTTTCTGTTCTGCTTGTGCCTGCCATGACTGGCTGCGGGCAATCAGACGGCCTGGCGCCATTGGAGGAGCTTCCAGAGGATTATAGCCTGGAACAGGCAAAAAAAGACGGCTGTATTACCCATGAAGACGGGGACATAACACAAGGCAAAGAAAGATTTGAGGAATTCTATGATACCACGAAGTCAGGCAAGGCAGATAAGGTAAGGCTTGCGGATTATTATTCGCCCGACGACCCGTCCGGATACGACCCGGAATCCTATGAAGCTCTCAAAGCCGGTTATCCGCGCCTGTATGTTCTTGATTTGTCTTTTGACGGAGAACAATATACAATCCGTTGGTACGAAGACGGGGAGGAGATTATTAGAAATTATCCATACCTTTTGAAATATGAAGGGCCCGCAGAAAGTTCGGACGCAGTCTATAAGTCATACACAAGGTATGTACTGACAAATGATGACGGAGTCACATGGCAGGAATTGGTGTGGGGAATGATCAGCTCCCAATTAGGCGACTATATTGATCATATGAGTATCTGCACCGACTATGTCTATGAGTGAATTCATGGGTGCAAAATCAGGATATGCGGGGAATCACCAAAAGCCTAAGACAGGGTTTTACACATTCTTTTGCGGGTGGTATAATACTTCATGCTATAGTATAATGTCTTTACATTTAAAATCGGATATGGCAGGAAAGGAAAGCAGAATGAAAATAGGAGAGATTGACCACAATCTTGCGGTGGAAACCAGGCTGGACATCAAGGGCCTGAGATACCGGAATGCCTTGGAGGAGCCCTTTGACATCTACGGATTGTACCGGCCCAGGGAGACAGGCGCCTACAGGCGCATGCCCGGAGAAACAGCGGAGCAGGTGAGCCAGGGAGTCCGGGATCTGAGCGCCCACACAGCGGGAGGGCGCATCCGTTTCCGGACGGATTCCCCCTATGTGGCGGTGAAAGCAAAGCTTACGGGACAGTGCTTCATGCCCCATATGCCCCTGACCGGCAGCCACGGCCTGGATCTGTATGTCCATGATGGGGAAGCGGACGTGTTCAAGGGGACTTTCGTGCCGCCTGTGGAATCCCCTGAGGACTTCGAGTCCGTGCTGTATGTTTATAATGCCGGGATGAACGAAATCACGATAAATCTTCCTCTGTACAGCGGAATCTCACAGCTGTATATCGGCCTGGATGAAAATGCGCAGGTGGAGCATGGAAGGAAATACCGTTCCCGGAAACCGATTCTGTACTACGGTTCCTCCATCACCCAGGGAGGCTGCGCCAGCAGGCCGGGCAACCACTATCCTCTGGCAATCTCCAGAGAGAACAATGTGGACTTCATCTGCCTGGGCTTTTCGGGCAGCGCAAAGGGAGAGCCCGTGATGGCGGATTATCTGGCCGACATCGAAGCCAGCGTGTTCGTCTGCGACTATGACCACAATGCGCCGGACAGGGAGCATCTGGAGCGCACCCATCCCGCGCTGTACAGGCGCTATCGGAAATCGAATCCTAAGACGCCAATCATTTTTATCTCCCAGCCGGATATCCGGCTGGCGGATATGGATAGCGTGAGACGCCGGGACGTGATATATCAGACCTACATAGAAGCCCTGAGAAACGGCGATGATCGCGTCTTCTATGTGGATGGATACCAGCTCTTTAACGGCAACAGGCGCTATGACTGCACAGTGGACGGCTGCCATCCCAATGACCTGGGCTTCTTTCGGATGGCGGAGGTGATTGGGGAAGTAGTGCGGCATTGCCTGTCTTTGGTGTAGCCATAGATGATTGCCCGAGGAAAAGGAAACTGAGAATGCAATATGATTGTCTGATTATAGATGACGAAAAACTGCTTGCGGACAGTACGGCGGAGTATTTCAATCTCTTCGGCGTCAATACGGCGGTGGCCTACAGCGCGGCACAGTGCCGGAAGTTTTTTGAGACGGATACGGCACAGCTTCTGTTGCTGGACATCAACCTGGGGGACGGCAGCGGCTTTGCCCTGTGCAGGGAACTCCGGGAAAAGACAGAGATTCCCATCCTCTTCATCTCCGCCCGGAGCAGCGATGACGACAAGATAATGGCGCTGCATATCGGAGGGGACGACTATGTGCAGAAGCCCTATTCGCTGGGAGTGCTGCTGGCCAAAGTGCAGGCGGTGCTGAAGCGCTATGGACGCCAGGGGAGCTCTTGCCGGGAAAAGGAGAGCTACCGCTGCGGCAGGCTGGAAATCGACTTTGAGACCAGACAGGTGTCAGTGGAGGGCAGACCTGTGAAGCTGACGGCCCTGGAGTTCAGGCTGCTGTCTTACCTGGTGCGGAATGAGGACAGGGTGGTCGCCAAGCGGGAACTGTTTGAAAAAGTCTGGGAGGACAGATTCACAGGGGACGGCACATTGAACGTGCACATCCGCAGACTGCGGGAGGCAATCGAAAAGGAGCCTGGAAATCCGGAACATATCCTCACGGTCTGGGGAGACGGGTACAGATTCTGTAAAGGAGACGGATGAAAAAACGTACTTTTATAATCGCCCAGATATTCATCCTGGCGATATGGCTGACCCTGCTCCTTTCTTTCGCGCTGCAGGAGACGGACAGCTTTCAGGATGCAGTGGCAGTAAACGAAGCGCTGCAGTCGGTGCGGGCGGACTGGGACAGACTGGAGAGCCATGAGAACCGGACAGATTTATCCTATGTGGTTCTGGACACAGAGGGGAACGTGCTGTACCGGACAGGCGCAGGATTAAGCGAGAGCGTCAACCGGGCAATCGTTCACAGAGACACGATTCTGGACATTGAGAAAGAGGGGGGTGTGGCGGGCAGGCTGATAGTGTTCAATGACAGCTCCGGGATTCTGGAGTCCCGGAAGCGGACGGTGACGCTTGCCATGGCGGGGAGCGCGCTGGTCCAGTGGGCCCTCTGCGTCTGGTACCTGTTTTACCTGAGGCGCGTCATCATCAGGCCTTTCCGGAAATTAAAGGATTTCGCCAGGCGGGTCGCCGGGGGCAATCTGGACGTCCCCCTTGCCATGGACAGGGAAAATCTGTTTGGGGCCTTTACGGAGAGTTTTGACATTATGCGGGATGAGCTGAAAAAGGCCCGGATGGCAGAGGCGAAAGCCAATGCTGAGAAAAAGGAACTGGTGGCAAAGCTGTCCCACGATATCAGGACGCCGGTGGCCAGCATCAAGGCCGCTGCCGAGGTGGGAGCGGCCCTGGCCAGCGAAAGAAAGACCCGGGAGAATTATGGACAAATCATCCGTAAAGCAGATCAGATAGACGCGCTTGTCTCTAATTTGTTCACTGCCACGCTGGAGGAGCTGGAGCAGCTTACCGTGGCGCCTGTGGACATGGAGAGCAGCGAACTGGCGGCCATGCTGGAAAGCGCGGACTATTTCAGCTATGCGGCGGTTCCGACCATTCCGGAGTGCCTGCTGCATGCGGACAGGCTCCGGCTGCAGCAGGTGTTCGACAATATCTTCGCCAACTCCTATAAATACGGCGTAGGTGCACCTCAGGGGACAGGTACCTTTCCGGAAAACAGGAAGATTGACGTGACTCTGCGGCGGGAGAACGGATACCTGGCCGTCTGCATCGAAGACTGTGGCGGGGGCGTGAAAGAGGAGGAACTGCCCTTTTTGAAAGAAAAATTCAGGCGCGGCAGCAATACTGGGAATCTGGAGGGAGCGGGGCTTGGGCTCTATATCTCCGATTACTTCATGAAAGAGATGGGAGGGGAGCTCCTGGTGGAGAATGGGGAAAATGGCCTGAGAGTGACGGTTGCCATCTGCCTGAGCAAATGACCCGGATAAAGCTGCAAAAATATTTTTGGTTGATTTTATGCTGCAAATTATGTATAATATGCTTAGCAGGGCAGCCGAAAGGTGAGTGCGAGTCACCCGTCCCGGCGAATAACTACATTAGGCATCAAGAAATAGTCGTCCAGTCATTGCTAGTGAGCGGGACGGCTATTTCTTATTTTTCAGATTCAGAATTGCCACAATCAGCAGCGCCATGGTCAGGATGACCATGAATTCCTCGTATGTACTCATAATAATCACCACCTTCCGCAGGACTGGGAATGGGTGAGAGCACGTCCCCCGGCTGCCCGGGTAAGCATATTACAGGAACCGTTTCGCGAACCCTGTAATCAAGTATTGTATTCTCATAGTGCATTTTTGATTCAGGAGAGCTGTCCTATGCCGGTTCATTCGGAGGTTTTTGATACCTGGCTGCTTCGGAAAGAGTTGCCGCATATTCGGCGACTTTTCTCTGTCCTTCCTCATTCAGGGGCGCACATGTGCTTTCGTACCATTCGCGCTGCTTTTGAAGCAGTTTGGCATATGCCGCCATACGGGCATGGAAGTTGCTGTTTTTCTCAAATTCCATTGTCATAAGAGGGAGTCCGTTTTCGTCTCTGACTGAAAACTCTGCCGGGGATGCTTCGGTTTCAGAAATCGTTTCCCTGGGAGCGCCATCAGGAGAAAGCGGCTTTGCCGTTTGCGATATTTTGCCGTTTGCGATTTCATAGAGATCTCCGAAAAATCTATAATAGCTCTCCTCGTTTTCCAGAAGATATGTTGCCGATACTTTGAAGTAATCAGCTATTTTCTGAAGCATATCCAGGCCGGGCTCACGCTTTGCGTTTTCCCAGTTGAAAACAGCGTTTTGTGTCACATGAAGTTCATTCGCGAGCGCAGTCTGGGTCAAGCCATGCTTAAGCCTTAATTGTTTTAGTATTTCCGGAAAACGCGCCATAGTTACAGTCCTTTCCGAAACAACAAAGTGGTGTATTTGCTATTTACATAGAAAATAATAGCATATTGGTGTTCTGAATGCAATACCTAATCTTGCATTTAAGGTATTTTTAAGGATTGAGTAAAGACATTTAAGGATTGAAATGGGAAAATGGAACCTGTAAAGGCCGCATACGCGGAAACATAACGGAGGTACTGATACATGAAGAAAGTTCTGCTGAAAACCGAGGGCCTGAGTAAATCCTTTTCAAACGGCGGCGTGCTGCAGCATGTGCTGAAAAACATCGACCTGGAGCTCTATGAGGGCGATTTCACCGTCATCATGGGAGCCAGCGGCGCTGGGAAATCCACGCTTTTATACGCCCTCTCCGGGATGGATACGCCCACCCTGGGCACGATTACCTGCGGAGAGGAGGTCATATCCGATTACAGTTCCGATGAGCTGGCGGTCTTTAGGCGCAGGGCCTGCGGCTTCGTGTTCCAGCAGATCTACCTGATCGACGGCATGAGCGTCATGGACAATGTGCTGGCGGCGGGGCTTCTGGTGAACCGGGACAGAAAGGAAGTGCTGGCCCGGGCGAAGGAGCTGCTGAAGGCGGTGGACATCCGGGAAGAATCCTGGGGGAAATTCCCCACCCAGCTTTCGGGGGGAGAGGCCCAGCGGGTGGGCATCGTCCGCGCCCTGATCAATTCCCCCCGGATTGTCTTTGCCGACGAGCCCACGGGGGCCCTGAATTCCAAGACCGGCCTGGACGTCCTGGACACCCTGAGCCGGTTCAATGAACAGGGCGTCAGCATGGTCATGGTCACCCACGACATGCGCTCGGCCAGACGGGGCAACCGCATCCTGTACCTGAAGGACGGTGCTCTCCTGGGAGAGTGCGACCTGGGCAGATATGTATCCGGCGACAGGGCACGGCATGAAAAACTGGCCGCTTTCTTAGGGGAAATGGGGTGGTAGACATGAGGAAAAGCATTCTGATAGCAGCGTCCAATCTGCGCAGGGCCAAAGGGCAGACGGCAGCCATCACCGTATTGATTCTGCTGGCTTCCGCCATGCTGAACCTGGGGCTGATGCTGTCCCTGGACTACAAAGACAACTTCGTCCGCTGCTTTGACAATCTCCACGACGGCCATGTGACGCTGGGAATCAGCGCCAGAGACCCCGGAATGGAGGATTTCCTGGAGGAAGTCTTTCGGGAGGACGGGCGTGTGGTGGAGTATACGAAAAACGATGCCCTGATCATGGAGGGATACTTCTCCTACAACGGAGGGGAGGTCAACACGGAATTCGTGATTATGGAAAAAGAGACGGCCCTGAACCGCCCGGTGGGCAGAATGGAAATCGTGGAGGAAGGGGATGAAAAAAGCGGCATCTATCTTCCCATGCTGTACGGGGCGGATGGGAAAATCGCCGTGGGAGAGGACGTCGAAATCACCATCGGGAACCATACGATGCGTTACAGGGTCTGCGGGTTCCTGAACAGCGCCATGGCCGGATCCCACAATTGCGCCATGAGCGCGCTGCTGCTGACGGCGGACAAATATGAGGAGCTGGAAGAAGCGGGCTATGCGCCGACATCCACTTATGTTTCGGTGCGGATCCGGGATAAGGCGGAGAGCGAGGATTTTGAAGCGGCGGTGAAAAACAAGGTATCCGCCAGATACCAGTCCGTCAGGCTGCTCAGCAATAACTATGAGCTGGTGTCCTCTTCCCGCTATATCTCCCAGATGATATGTGCCGGTGTAGTCAGCGCCATGGCGTTTATCGTGACACTGATCACGCTGGTGGTGATCTCCTCCAATGTGATCCAGTATGTCCAGGAGAACATGAAGAATCTGGGGGCATTAAAGGCTGTGGGATATCAGAGCAGACAGATCGTGGCGGGGCTTCTGCTGCAGTTCCTGGGGGTGGTGCTTCTGGCTGCCGCGGCGGGCATCGGTCTCTCCTATTGCCTGTTCCCGGCGGTGAACGACATGATGATCTCCCAGACGGGGATTCCCTACAGGTTGCATTTTCTGCCCATGTCCTGTGCCATTACCCTCTGCGTCATGGTCGGGGCCGTGGCCCTTGTGGTATGGCTGTCCGCGGGAAGAATCCGGAAGATTGAGCCTATCGTCGCTTTGCGCCAGGGCGTCCTGACCCACAGTTTCAAGCGCAACCATGTGCCGCTGGAGCGGACGGGAGCGCCTTTGCAGCTGGCGCTGGCCCTGAAGACCTGTGCTTCCGGGATGAAACAGAATGTCACGGTCTGCACCACGATGCTGGTGCTCTCATTGGTCTTGGTGTTCTCGGCGCTGATGGTGGAAAATGTGATTGTGGACATGGCTCCTTTTATCAATCTGATTGTGGGGGAGACGGCGGATTCCTGTATCAATGTCAAGGCAGAAGCGGAGGAGGCGCTTCGGGAGAGGGCGGAAGCGGAGGAGGATATCACGAAGCTCTATCTGTACAATTCCGAGGAGGTGCGCCATGTGGACGGGGTCGCGCTGACCGCCACCATGGCGGAGGATTTCTCCCAGGTGAACAACCAGGATGTCTGCTATCGGGGACGCTTTCCCAGGTTCGACAATGAAGTGGCCATCGGCGCAAAGTATGCCTGTGAAAAAGGGCTGGAGATTGGGGACGAGATCACCCTGACAGCAGAGGGGAGAGAGGCGGATTATCTGATCTGCGGCTTTACGCAGATATCCAATAACCTGGGCAAGGACTGTCTGTTGACCAGAGAGGGCTATGAGCGGATGGCGGCGTTTTCCAGCATCAGCTTTTACATCAATCTGAAAGAGGGAACGGACATAGACGGGTTCAATGAAAGAATGGAAGAGCAGCTTGGAGACGGCATGAACACTGCCATCAATATCCTGTCGGTCATCGAGGGCTCGGCGAGGGTCTATGTATCGCTGATGAGGGTCATCATCGTGGCGATTCTCCTATTGAGCGCGGCCACCATCGCTTTCGTGCTGTATCTGCTGGTGAGGACATTGCTGAACAGCAGAAAAAGGGACTACGGCATCCTGAAGGCCCTGGGCTTTACCACAGGCCAGCTGGTCCTGCAGACAGCGGCCAGCTTTCTGCCCGCGGTGATTCTCTCTACGATAGCGGGCATTCTGGTGAGCTCTCTGGTCATCAATCCGCTGACTGCGCTGTTCCTGAGCGGAATCGGTATCGTGAAGTGTACCTTTACCGTGCCCGCAGGGCTGATTGCGGTGTCGGGAGCCGGGATGGTGCTCCTGGCCTTTGGGCTGGCCTGTCTGCTGTCGCTGCGGATCCGGAAGATTGTTCCTGTGGATTTATTGGCAGGAGAGTAAGGAACAGGCCCCTGCCGCTGACTGTGCTGCCATACAAAAAGGCAGGGGCTCCCCGAAGCGTTCAGCCCGGGGAGGGCTCGTTCCTTTCATCGGTGCGGGTCAGGCTCCGGATCCAGCGGAAACTGTTCCCGTAAATGGCGGCCGGGATGCACTTCAGATACTGATCCGCGTTCAGCATAAGCAGCACGATGACCGGGGATGCATCCCAGAGGAACGCGCATGCGAAGGACAGCGGGATGACGATGCACCAGATGACAATCAGATCCATAATCATCACGTACCGGGTATCGCCGCCGCCGCAGATGACGCCGGTGTTCATGCACATCTGGTAGGACATCACCACCAGCACGGTGGACTCGATCAGAATGAAAGCATTGGCCAGGCTCTCCGTCTCCGGTTCCAGCACATACAGACTCAGCAATGGGATGCGGATCAGGAACAGGATGGTTCCCAGCAGGACGCCGATGCAGAGGAAGATTACCTGGAATGTCCTGGTGTATTCCTTGACTTTAGCCACATCGCCGCTGCCCACGGTCTTCCCGGTCAGGATAGCGGCAGCGGAGGAAGCGCCTACCGATGTGACTTTCAGGAACAGGAAGATGGTGGAGGAGATGGAGTGGGCAGCGATGGCCCCGGAGGACATGTGCCCCAGGATTACAGTCTGCAGAGCCGTATTGCAGCCCCACAGGAATCCGGTGGTCACCACAGGTAAGCTGACGCGGATGTAGTCGTTCAACAGTGCGGAATCCATGGTGATGAGGTCTTTAGCCCGCAGTTTTAGACGTTCATCCCGAAGCAGCACATAGCAGACCACAATCAGGCATTCCACGATGCGGGCGGTCAATGTACCGATGGCAGCGCCTCGCACACCCATCTCCGGAAAGCCGAAGCGGCCGTTTATCAGGGTGTAGTTGATGGAACAGTTCAGCAGCAGCGCCACGATGGACACGTACAGCGCAATGTTCACTTTCTCCACCACCCGCATGCCGCCCAGCAGAATGGTGGTCACGGCGAAGAACAGGTAGCTGAACCGGACGATTGCCAGATAATCCATTCCCTGTCTGACGATAGCCTCATCATTGGTAAAGATGCCCACAGCCCCATGGGGGAACAGGCTTACCAGAGCGAAGAGGAGCGCGGCAATGCCCAGAGCGGCCCAGAAAGCAATGGCCATCAGCCTGCGGACTGGGTCAGTCTTTTTCTGGCCCCAGTACTGGCTGGCCAGCACCACCATGCCATTACTGATTCCGAAAATGAGCTGCTGGAGGATGAACTGAATCTGGTTCACCGCCGCCACGCCGGAGAGGGCCGTCTCAGAGTAGCCCCCCAGCATCACATTGTCCGCCAGGTTCACGCTCAACACCACGGCCTGCTGAAGCATCAGGGCGCTCATCAATTTAAAAAAAGTCTTGTAAAAAGTCTTGTCCTTTGTCAGCATAGTTTCGACTCCCTTTGGTATTGCGCTTATCTTGCGCTTTCTCTGATTTTCTGTAGCAGACTCTTGCCATCTCTTTAACCCAAACCGAACGCCAGCCCAATCAGCCTGACGATGAAGGCCGCAATCCACGCGATGACGCACTGGCCCGCCACCACTCCTGCAGCCCATTTCCAGCCCAGCTCCCGCTTCACGGAAGCGATGGCGGCCACACAGGGCGTGTAGAGGAGACAGAATACCAGCAGACTGGCGGCGGCAATGGGCGTGATAACGGTAAACAGCATCTCCGTGGTGCCGAACAGCACATTCAAGGTGGAGACCACGCTTTCCTTAGCCATGAAGCCCGTAATCAAAGCGGTGGACATCCGCCAGTCACCGAATCCCAGGGGATTCAGGACAGGGGCGATGACGCCCGCTGCCGCGGCCAGCATGCTGTCCTGGGAATCCGCCACGATATTCAGATGGAAATCGAAAGTCTGCAGGAACCAGATGACAATGGTGGCGATGAAGATGACGGAAAAAGCCCTCTGGAGGAAGTCCTTTGCCTTGTCCCAGAGAAGCCGCCCTACATTCTTTGCTCCCGGCAGTCTGTAATTCGGCAGTTCCATGACAAAAGGGACGGCCTCTCCTTTGAAAGCGGTTCCTTTCATCAGGAGAGCCAGCAGAATCCCCAGAAGCATTCCCAGCACATACAATCCTATCATGACGAAAGCGCCATGCCCCGGGAAGAAAGCTGCGGTAAAAAAGCCATAGATGGGCAGTTTCGCGGAGCAGCTCATAAAGGGAGTCAGCAGGATGGTCATCTTCCGGTCCCGCTCGGAGGGCAAAGTCCTGGTGGCCATCACGCCGGGAACCGTACAGCCAAAGCCGATCAGCATAGGCACGATGCTCCGGCCGGACAGGCCGATTTTGCGCAGCAGCTTGTCCATGACGAAAGCCACCCTGGCGATATAACCGCTGTCCTCCAGAAGAGAGAGGAAGAGGAACAGGGTCACGATGATGGGGAGGAAACTCAGGACGCTGCCCACGCCGTTAAAAATGCCGTCTATGATCAGGGAATGAAGCACTTCATTCACGTTGGCCGCGCTCAGGGCAGCGTCCGTCAGCCCCGCGAGGAAATCCACGCCCATGGCCATCAGTTCCTGGAGCCATGCGCCGATTACATTGAATGTCAGCCAGAACACTATGCCCATGATGCCCAGAAAAGCGGGGATGGCTGTATATTTTCCCGTCAATATCTTATCGATTTTTGCGCTTCTGGCATGTTCTTTGCTCTCCCCGGGCTTTACCACAGTGGCGCTGCAGATTTCCTGGATAAAGGAAAAGCGCATGTCAGCGATGGCGGAGGCCCGGTCCATGCCGCTCTCTGCCTCCATCTGGCAGATGATATGCTCCAGCATCTCTTTTTCGTTCTGATCCAGGCCGAGGGCCCCCAGAATGCGGGAATCCCCCTCGGTGAGTTTGCCGGCGGCGAAGCGCACGGGGATATCCGCCCGTTTCGCGTGATCCTCTATCAGGTGCATGATGGCGTGGAGACATCTGTGCACGGCGCCTCCGTGCTGGTCCTCCTTACAGAAATCGATTCTGCCGGGGCGTTCCTGAAACTTGGCCACATGGAGCGCATGCGATACCAGCTCGTCGATGCCCTCATTCTTTGCCGCCGAGATAGGTATCACGGGAATGCCCAGCATGTCCTCCATCTCGTTGATCTGGATAGAGCCGCCATTTCCCCGGACCTCGTCCATCATGTTCAGGGCCAGCACCATGGGAATGTCCAGCTCCATCAGCTGCATGGTCAGATAGAGGTTTCTCTCTATATTAGAAGCATCCACGATATTGATAATGCCCTTGGGATGTTCCCGCAGGATGAACTGCCTGGTGACGATTTCCTCGCTGGAGTAGGGGGACATGGAGTAGATGCCCGGGAGGTCAGTAATCAGGGTATTGCTGTGCCCTCTGATGACGCCATCCTTCCTGTCCACGGTGACACCGGGGAAATTGCCCACATGCTGGTTGGCGCCCGTGAGCTGGTTGAAGAGGGTGGTCTTGCCGCAGTTCTGGTTCCCGGCCAGGGCGAAAGTCAGCTGCGCGTCGTCAGGCAGAGGATTCTCTGTCGCTTTCACATGGTATTTGCCGCCTTCGCCCAGTCCGGGGTGGACGATTGATTTTTTGTCCTCTTTCTGTCCGGGCAGGGACACCTCCGGCGCGGAGGCGCGTACATTTTGAATGGTAATCTTCTCGGCGTCAGCCACCCGCAGGGTCAGCTCATAGCCATGGAGCATGAATTCCATAGGGTCTCCCAGAGGGGCATATTTGATCAACAGGATGTCTGTGCCCGGAATGACGCCCATATCCAGAAAGTGCTGCCGCAGCGCGCCCTCGCCGCCCACAGCTTCGATAGTGGCCCATTTTCCGATTGGCAATTCTTTTAAGGTCATGATGTCCGTTCCTCGCTTCCGTAAATACTTGCGGGATAAAAGAGAAACCCGGATACAGCCGCTTCGCCGTATCCGGGCTTTCGCCTTCGTCACGTAGAGATGCCAGACCAACAATGCGGTCAGTCAATATCGAAATAAATATACTGCATTACGACAAGATTTGTCAAGGGGAATCATTAAGATTCAATATCTGTTCTCTGCAAGCCGGACAAAGTACAGAAATATTTCGTAAAGGGAATCATGGCGGACGGGATTCTGTATACAGGGGAGCGATTATGATAGAGAGACAGAGGTGAAGGGCGGCGGAGACGGCCTGGGCCATGAGGCGGTAAAAATGGCGGGAAAAATGTCGAAATCAAGTTGCAGAAATCCGCAGGAAAGAGTATAATCAAAATGCTTCACTAACTATATGCAGGACAGGGGAAAGTACGCGAACCCTTTTCCCCGGAGTCTGACGAAAGAGGGATGAACATGAGCGAAAGTATCACAAAGGAACTGCTGGAGCAGTTCGAGAAAAACTGCAGCGCCGACGCGGCCTGCCAGGTGGCGAAGAACGCCGTCGTGGAGAATGGCCTGAAAGCATCGGCGAAGAACGGGGAGGCGCAGCGCACCTCGCGCCACAGCTTTTCAGTCAATCTGAAGCAGGGCGCTATCACCAACCAGAAGCAGAGCGGCCGCTGCTGGATGTTCGCGGCGCTGAACACATTCCGGTTCGAGGTCATCAAGAAGCTGAATCTGGAGAATTTTGAGATTTCCCAGAGCTATATGTTCTTCTATGACAAGCTGGAGAAAGCGAATTTCTTCCTGGAGAGCATTCTGGACACACTGGATGAGCCTACGGGAAGCCGTCTGATCGCATGGCTTCTGTCTGCGCCCATGAATGATGGCGGACAGTGGGATATGCTCTGCAGCCTGGTGGACAAGTACGGCGTGGTCCCCAAGTACGCCATGCCTGAGTCCAAGGCTTCCTCTGCTTCCGGGGAGATGGACTGGGTGCTGACCGTGAAGCTGCGTGAGGATGCCTGCCGTCTGCGCAAGGCTTACGCAGATGGGGCAAAGCGCGAGGAGCTGGCCAGCCGGAAGGAAGAGATGCTGGGCGAGATTTACAGGATTCTGTGCATCTGCCTGGGAGAGCCTCCCAAGACTTTCGATTTCGAGGTGGAGGACAAGGACGGCAAGTTCATCAGAGAGTGCGGCCTGACGCCGAAAGCATTCTTTGAGAAATACGTGGGACTGAACCTGAATGACTACATAAGTTTAATCAATGCGCCCACAGCGGACAAGCCTTATCACAGAAGCTACAGCGTGAAGTTCCTGGGCAATGTGAAAGAGGGCCGTCAGGTGCGCTATCTGAATCTGGAGATTGAGGAGCTCAAGAAAGCGGCCATCGCCCAGATGAAAGACGGGTCTCCCGTATGGTTCGGCTGTGATGTAGGGAAGTGCTCCACAAGGGACGGCGGCGTCATGGACACCAATGTCTACAAGCTGGAGGAGCTGCTGGGCATGAAGTTCGGCATGGACAAGGCCGAGCGGCTGGACTACGGCGAGAGCCTGATGACCCACGCCATGGTGTTCCAGGGCGTGAACCTGGACGAGAGCGGCAAGCCCAACCGCTGGCGGGTGGAGAACAGCTGGGGCGAAGAGCCCGGTGAGAAAGGCTACTATGTCATGAGCGACGACTGGTTCGATGAGTACATGTACCAGATTGTGGTGAACAAGAAGTATCTTTCAGAGGAACTGGTGAAAGAGTACGAGTCGGAGCCGATTTTGCTGGAGCCCTGGGATCCCATGGGATCGCTGGCTGTGGTGAGAGGCTAGACTTCATCTGTAGCTGCATGGGAGACACATAATCGGTTCCTTGGCAGGAACCGGAGGAAAGGGACTGCGGTAATGCAGTCCCTTTTTCTGGCCTTACGGGAGTATTTCATGGATAAAAATTGCTGGCTGTTGCAGATCAAGGACAGGCAGTATGCCTCATGGATTCAGGACTATATGGGGGAGATTCTCCCCATAGGAATCAATTTCGACAGGAAGAGCAAGGAGCATACCTGTGTCATTGAGGCCTGGGGGAAGAGGACCTGAAAAACTCGCGGGACGGCCCTTAGACGGGGAATCTCTGCCTGCGGCAGAACGGGAACCCCGCCTAGCGCACCGTGGCCCCGAACGGCATCAGCGCCAGCTTTGCAATCTTGAAGCACTGCAGCCCGAACGGAATGCCGATAATCGTGCAGCACAGCAGGATGCCGTTTATGGCGGCGGCCAGGGCCAGCGGAATCCCGCTTATGATGATCCACAGGATGTTGGCCAGGAGGGACATGGCCCCGCCCCCGTATTCAATTTCCTTTCCAAAGGGAAAGAATGCCAGGGAAGCGAACTTGAAGCACTGTGTCCCGATGGGGATGCCGATGACGGTGACGCACCACAGAATGCCCGCAAGCGTCCAGCCCAGCCCCTGCCATAATCCTCCGCAGAGGAACCAAATCAGATTACCTAAACAGCCCATATATTACCTCCGTAAGTGTGCCACAGCATGAATGAAGATTCAGGGTGTCCGTCATGCCGCACGGACAGAGCCTTTCATATGATATGTATTATATGCAGTCCGCTCCGTCCGGTTCCGGGCCGCCAGCCGTCCGCACCGTAATCCCATTGACCACGACTCCGCCGTCCAGCGCGATTACCAGGCATTCCCTGCCGTCTACCTGCTTGGTCTCGATCAGGTTCGTGCGGTCCGGCTTGACCTTGATGACCACATCAGGGGTCTTTACCTCAAAGGAGCGGGTCTCCATGATATTGTTCATGAGCAGGGAAGTGCTCTCCCCGGCGGTCTCGTCATAGTGTTTGTCGAACTCGGTGAGCTTCTCGTCCGCCACGCCGCTGTCCGCCAGGATGGTCCTGACCTGGGTCTTGTCCAGGGTCACGGGCTCCGGGGCCTCCTTGTTCTCCTGGGCCAGCTCCGTGAAGCGCTCATGGATGTCCTTTACCATCTCGATGCTGCAGTCCTCCCCCAGGGTATCTTCAATCAGGGTCTGGAAGGTCTCTTTCTGGTCGCCTGCGGACAGGGGCAGGGGGCAGCCGAAGAGCCGGTCCACGAAGCCTTCCTGGAGCTCATCCGGATTCTTGGAATAGTAGAGCAGGCTGTGGATGTCCGCCCCTCTGTCATTAAAAGCGGGGAAGAGGAAGCCTCTGTCCGGCAGGGACACCACCCAGTCCCTGACCCGGTTCTGGAAAGCGTTCTCCTCGGGATTGTAGCTCAGCCCCGGTTTGGACAGCTCCACAGGGCAGATGCAGGAGAGTATGTACTCATAGATTTCATCAGAGGCATCCTCCATCTCCATACCATCGGAGGCCCTGCCGGGCACGTCGTAGACATCGTGCACCAACAGAATCAGGTAATTGCCTACGAATTCGTAGTTCTCTATGATGCGGTCGAAATATTCCTCCAACAGGGCTTCGTCCTTTAGCTTGCTCTCCCGGAGCTTCAGGAGAAGGCCGTGAGCATTCAGGGCATCTGTGGCAGGGCTTTTTTCTGTAGCGGTCCCCGGGGAAGGCATTCCATCGATTCCTGAAACGCCTTCGTCTGTTAGGACATTCCTGCCTGCCGCCGCGTCATCTAAAGCCATATCCCTGGGAACTGCTTCCGATGCACCGATAGAAGAGGGGCTGTCTCCATCCGCCGCCGGGCTTTCGATCCACTCACCGGAAAGCGGGAACTCCAGGTTCAGCAGGTTCTTGCCCAAAGTGCCCGAGAGGGCCTTCCGCAGAATCTCGAAATATTTGAACATCTCCTCCTCCGGCAACGCCAGGAAGGCCTGCCCGAAGAGGGCTTTCTTATTCTTCTCCCCGTCCACGTAGCAGCCGCAGATGCGGGTGATGGAGCAGTTCTTGGGGGTGAGGAGCTTTTTGATCTCCGATATATCCTGTTTCGTCATGTCTGTACCTCCCGCGCGCTTTGGCGCGCATTGTCCGCGTTCGCGGCTGTGAGTCAAGTATATACCAAATTTTTGGAATGGGCAAGTGTCAGGATGAACTTTGAATATTTGGTTGAACTAGCCGCGCCGGTATGTTAGAATGAGTCTCAGAAAGCTGCAGAAAATCGTCAGGTGGACAGGTCTGTGTAAACCTGCCCGCCCGGCCGAGGCGTTTCGGCAGGACGCTGAATATGAGCCTGCGGAAATGTTTCTTCGAGCCAGGGTGCGGCAGTTGTCGTTTTGACGGCTTGGAAATCTACAGGGAAAGGGAACACTGCGGCAAATATACAGGAAGGTTTCCGGCGATATCCATCAGCCTGAAGGATGTGGGAGACACATTAATCAGGCCATAATCAGGGTCGGTGTGGCAAAAAATCTTGTGTTACTATGGAAAAGGAGTTCCTGCGAGCCCTGGGCGGGAGCAGGCCGAATACGCAAAAGACAGGTATCTGCCGTGGATGACAGATGTCCGGGAAAGGTGTAAATATGATATGAAAAAGGACAGGAAGAATTTTGACGGAAAGGGATTCATCGCGGAATTCAGGAAATTCATCATGAGAGGCAATGTGCTGGATATGGCAGTGGGCGTAATCGCGGGAGGCACGGATTTCAGCTACCTGACAGTGACGCTGGGCAGCGGGGAGAATGCACCTGTACTGAATTGCGGTAATTTTATTACGGCGGTCAGATGTCCCCACTGTACTTCACACCTGGAGGATGAACATGCGGCGTAAGAATATTGGAAAAAGATATGCATGCCTCGGAGTGATGGCGGCGATCGCGGTGGTTCTTGGTGGCTGCGGCGGTGGCGGGGAGCGGATTCAGAGCGCCATGCAGATGATTGGAGAGCTGAATTACGAGGGCGCCCTGGAGCAGCTGAGTCTGGCGGAGGAGAATGGGGAGAATGTCCGCCTGATCCACAGGGCCAGGGGAATCGCCTATATGGGGCTCACGGATTATGAACAGGCTGCCGCCTGCTTCGAGGAGGCGCTTGCGGGGAGCAACGGGCTGGTGCAGAACGTGGATTTTGATTTGAATTTCTATCTGGCAGCCGCTTATACAAAAAGCGAGAGATACGGCGAGGCGGAAGACATTTACGATGCGATTCTTTCCCTGCGCTCCGGCAATGAGGATGCCTATTTCCTGCGGGGCAATGTGCGGCTGGCGCAGGGGAACTACGAGGGTGCGAAACAGGACTTCGATAAAGTCGTTGCCATGGACGCGAAGAATTACGACAGGCTGATAGAGATTTATCAGGTGCTGGATTACTACAGCCATGGGGAGGCCGGCAGGGAATATCTGCAGGCGGCGCTGGAAGCCGGAGACAAGAATATGGACAAGTACGCCAGCGGGCGGATCTACTATTATCTGGGAGAGTACCAGAGCGCATATCTCGCTTTGGAAGAAGCCAGAGAGAGCGGAGGCGTGGAGAGCTATCTGTATCTGGGCAAATCCTATGAGGCTACCGGGGATTACAATTATGCCGCAAGCGTCTACAACAGCTATCTGGAGAAATACGAGGGCAATGCGGAGATTTATAACCAGCTGGGGCTCTGTGAGATGGCGAAAGGGGAGTACAGGAATGCCCTGGATGCCTTTCAGGCGGGCATGCAGCTGCAGAACGTGACCATGATGCAGACCCTGTCCTTTAATGAAATCGTGGCCTATGAGTATCTGGGGGATTACCGCCAGGCCGGCATATTGATGGAGAATTATCTGAAGAACTATCCTGACGACGCGCAGGCCAGACGAGAGTACGAATTCCTGTCCAGCAGATGACAAAGCGTGCCTTGCCAAAAACAGGCAGAGCTCCAAAGCGGGCATTCTTCCGGTTTGCGGCAAGTTAAAAAAGAACCGGGCGATGAGCCCGGCTCTTTTTGGAGGGGGATTCCTTCCGGAGGAACCTCCGCCCTGTTATCTGGTTCGGCAGGAGCGATTAGCCTACTACGGTTACGTTAGTAGCGCGAATCTTGCTGCTGTTCTGAGGATCGCACTCAGTGTCGAAAGTAACCTTCTGGTTTTCCTCCAGAGACTTGAATCCGTCAGCGTTGATAGCGGAGAAATGTACGAATACTTCCTCGCCGGTTGCATCGTTTGTGATGAAACCATAACCCTTCTGTGCATTGAACCATTTAACTGTACCGTTGTTCATTGTGGTACCTCCTTTAAGTAATAAAAAATTTGTGATTCTTAAACGTCGGGCAAAAAAATCACATATTTTTGTAAACCATCATCAAAGTAATAGTGACTTACAAAAATATGTGAGTTCCATGACTTTCATTTAGAATACGACTATGAGTATAGCTTGCTTTTCCCAAAATGTCAATAACTTTTTTTAAGATAGAATAACTTTTTTTTATATAGGGAAAACTTGGTATCATACTGAATATAGAAAGGACTGGTTCAAAATGATGATGTTGGGTGTGATGTGGATGATGACTGCGGTGGTGGTGGGCTTCATGCTGGGCAGGGTCTCCATGTACGGGCAGGATCTGGCCCCGGATGAGCAGGGAGAAATGGAAGAGGGCCGTTCCATGGAAGAGGATACACAGACAAGAGCGGGGAGGGGCTTTCCCTGGAGTAAAAAGGGGCATCACGAGGTGGAAAAGGTGCACTGGTCTGTGGGAAGCCCTGTGTCCGGTTTTGCGGAGGTGCGGGAGGACGGTGAGCGGTCAGTGGTAGTGATCGATCCCAATTGCGATTGTGTGTATGCGCCTGCCAACGGAAAGATTACCAGGCTTTTTCCCATGGGAAACGCTTTCCGGCTGGTGACGGAGTTCGGGGCGGAGCTGTATGTCCAGGTGGGAGACGGGGACGATGAACTGATGGGAGAATACTATCGGCCCAGAATCATGCAGAATGAAATCGTAGGGAAAGGGAAGCTGTTGATAGAGTTTGACAAAAAAAGGCTGGAGATGGCAGGGGCTTCCTGCCGGGTGAGCGTCTGCGTGGAGGGCTGCCGGTATGGGGGAAATGTGAAAGAGACCGCAGGAGAGCAGGTCAGGATTGGGGAAGAGATTTTCCGGATCCAGGGAGAAGCCGGACAGGAGATTCCGATTCGGGACAGGGCGTTTGGATGAGGAGCTGAAAAACAGCAGGAATATATGGTTGGCACGGGGGGAGGAGGGATGGTACAATAGAATCAAAGAACAAGGTGAAATACGGACAAAGGAGGAGTTGGCGTCATGGGATGGCAGGAAGAGCGTATGGTTCCGATTTGGACCGGGAATACGGTGTATGAGGAATCGGCGATGTTTATCGGGGGAGCAGACGGCGGGATAAGGCCCGCGCCGTTAATCTATCGGGCGGATAAGGTCCTCGGGGTCTCCGCTGCGGACAGGAAGACGGTTTACCGGGAAGGAGAAGACTATATTCTGGAGGATGGCATGCTGGTCCGGCTGCCGGATTCAAAGATTCCTGTGTGGAATTATGAGGAGTTCTATCTGGAGCAGCCCGCGGCTTTTACAATCAGCAGCAGGACAGAGCAGGGGAAGTTCATCCGGTTCGACACCGCGGATGCATATGCTGCCCGTCAGGTGCTGGTGACTTATGCCCATCAGGACAGGTGGTGCGGAGTGGTGCCTGCGTATCAGGGGGAGATCCTGCGCAGGACCGCGGATTTTCTGCGGAACCGTCAGCCTGTGAAGATAGTGTATTATGGGGACAGCATCACAGCGGGGTGTGACGCCAGCAGCATGTGGAACATAGAGCCTTTCGCGCCGCAGCTGTCGGAACTGGTGACGATGGAGCTGAAAACCCGCTGGGGGTATGAGGAGATTGAAGAAGTGAACACCGCGGTAGGCGGAACCGACAGCGCCTGGGGCCTGACGGAAATTGAAGAGCGGGTGTGCGCCCACAGGCCGGACCTGGTGGTGCTGGGCTTTGGCATGAATGACGGAGGAGGCGTCAATCCCCGCAGGTATGAGGCAAATGTGCGGGAGATGATACGGAAAGTGCGTAAGGCGATGCCCGAGGCGGAATTTCTGCTGATAGCCACCATGCTGCCGAACCCGGACGGGACAGGCTGGACCTGTTTCCAGCCCATGTACCAATGGAACCTGAAAAAAATCGCGGCCCAGACACCGGGCGTGGCGGTGGCCCCGATGACGGATGTGAGCGAATATATTCTGTCCCAGAAGGACTTTGAGCATGTAACGGGGAACGGAATCAATCATCCCAATGATTTCCTGGTGAGGGTTTATGCCCAGGTGCTGGCGGCGTCGCTGGTGGCAGGCTGAGAAAAGGAGGTTCATAAAAAAACACTTGACAAATACCCCGTGGGGGTATATCCTGTAAATGCGAGGATAGATACCCCTATGGGGTATTTTGCATCCTGCAACAGGCAACAATTGGATTGGAGGATAGAAAGATGGCTGAGGGAAATACTACGAAGAGTCGGGAATGTGAGGAGAAAGATTGCTGTTGTCATCAGAAAGCCACGCCACGGAGCGAGAAAGAGCTGAAAGCTTTGAAGAATCGCCTGAACCGTATGGCGGGCCAGTTAAGCGGCATCGGGAAGATGCTGGATGAGAACCGCTACTGCGGAGAGGTGCTGACCCAGGTGGCTGCCGTGGAGAGCGCGCTGCAGTCCTTTGCCTATCTGATTTTACAGGAGCATATGGAGACCTGTGTGGTGGAGGAGATTCAGAAAGGGAATTTTGCGGTGGTGGAAGAAGCGGTGGAACTGATGAAGAAGCTGAAGTGACAGGCGGCTTTTGGAATCAGGACAGAAAAAGGAAAGGGAAAGAAGCATGAAAGAACGATATCATATTTCCGGCATGACCTGTTCAGCCTGCTCCTCCCATGTGGAGAAAGCGGTGAATAAGCTGGCAGGCATAGAGAAAGCTTCGGTGAACCTGCTGACGGAGACCATGGAGGTCAGCTATGACGAAGAGAAGCTTGGAAGAGAGGAAATCATCAGTGCCGTGGAGAAAGCCGGATACGGCGCATCTCTGATTATCGGCGGAGCGGGCGGAAAGACGCGGATAATAGTTGATAAAGGCGGCGGGCAGGGCGCGGCCGGGGCAGCGTCTCCGGGCTGCGACGGAGGAGCCTGCAGCCTGGCCGCCGGTCAGGGAAGCGGAGCAGCCGCCCCCGGCCGGGACAGCGTTCAGCGCAAGGCAGCGGAGGAGGCAAGAGCCATGAAGTGGCGGCTGGGCATTTCCATCGGCTTTCTGCTTCCCCTGATGTATGTGGCCATGTACCATATGTACAACGAGTGGTTCGGGCTGCCGATTCCGGGCTTTGTGCATCGGTATCTCCATGGGAATGAGAATGCCGTGACCTTTGCCATGACACAGCTTCTATTGCTTTTGCCCATCATATATATGAACCGGAAATTTTTTGCCGTGGGCTTTAAGACATTGCGGCATCTGAGCCCGAATATGGACAGCCTGATTGCGCTGGGGGCCTCTGCGGCGATTGTCTACGGCATTTTTGCCATGTACCGTATCAGCTTCGGGCTGGGGCATGGGGATATGGGGCTGGTGGAGCAGTATTCCCATGATTTGTATTTTGAGTCCGCGGGCATGATCCTGACCCTGATTACGGTGGGAAAATATCTGGAGAGCCGCTCCAAGGGCAAGACCAGCGAGGCCATCACAAAGCTGATGGACCTGTCGCCCAAGACCGCCATCCTGCTTTCGGAGGACGGCAGCGAGGTGGAGGTGCCCACGGAGGAACTGGTAAGCGGCGATATCTTTCTGGTGAAGCCGGGGAGCCTGGTGCCGGTGGACGGTACGGTGCTGGAGGGATATTCCAGCGTGGACGAGGCGGCGATTACCGGGGAGAGCGTGCCTGTGGAGAAGCAGGCGGGCGACAAGGTGGTGTCCGCCACGGTGAACAAGGCGGGATTTTTGAAATGCCGGGCCGACAGGGTGGGGGAGGACACCACGCTGTCCCAGATCATCCGCCTGGTGGAGGAGGCCAGCGCCAGCAAGGCTCCCATCGCCCAGCTGGCGGATAAGGTGGCAGGCGTATTCGTGCCTGTAGTCATCGGAATTGCGCTGGTGACTCTGATTGTGTGGCTGATTGCGGGAGCGGGGGCTGAGTTCGCCATCTCCACGGCCATCGCGGTGCTGGTGATATCCTGTCCCTGCGCGCTGGGGCTGGCCACGCCGGTGGCAATCATGGTGGGCACCGGCGTAGGGGCAGGCCATGGGATTCTGATTAAGTCCGGCGAGGCGCTGCAGCGGGCCAGAGAAATCGACACCGTGGTCATGGACAAGACGGGAACCATCACGGCGGGAAAGCTGAAGTGCATGCAGGTGGGCGTTTTTGTGCAGGATATGTCCGTGGATACTATGGTGCAGATTGCGGCGGCTTTGGAGAAGAAAAGCGAGCATCCCCTGGCGGAGGCCGTGGTGGAGCATGCCGCCGTCATGAAGCTGCCATTGCCGGACATAAAGGAGTTCAAGGCAGTGTTCGGCAGGGGCGTGGAGGGCGTGTTGGCAGAAGATATGCCGCCCCGGCGGTTTGTGCCCGAAGAGGATGGGCCTGCTGCATCGGTTAATCTGGTGCCGGAGGAGGATTCCCGGGAAAAAAGCGCAGCAGACTTTGCTCCGGCAGACGGGACGGAAAAACCGGAAGACTGCAATGGAGCCTCAATTGATGAGGGCATAGATACATGCCCGGCTGCCGGAAAGGCACGGAAAGCAACAAAGGCCGGTAAGCCCTCAAAAGCGGGGCGGGAGGCCGTCCTGGCACGAAAGGACGCGGGGGCAAAGGCCGGAACCCGGTACCTGGTGGGAAATCAGGCCTATGTGGAGGAAAACGGAATTGCCATAGATCCCATGGTATTACAGGGAATCCGGAGCATTGCGGATGAGGGAATGACGCCGCTGCTGGTGGCCCGGGAGGGGAGGCTCTTAGGCTTCATCGGCGTGGCGGATGAAATCAAGGCCTCGTCTGAGACGGCTATCAGAAAGTTCCAGGAAATGGGAATCCGGGTGGTGATGCTCACCGGGGATAACCGGAGGACCGCGGAGGCGGTGAGGAGACGCCTGGGCATTACCGAGGTAGTGGCGGAGGTCCTGCCCCAGGATAAGGAGAAGAAAATCAGCCAGCTGATCGCGGAGGGCGCAAAGGTGGCCATGATAGGAGACGGCATCAACGACGCGCCTGCCCTGGCGGCAGCGGATGTGGGCATGGCAATCGGCGCGGGGACGGACGTGGCCATGGAGAGCGCGGACATCATCCTGATGAAGAGCGACCTGCGGGACGCGGTGACAGCGGTCCGTTTAAGCCGGGCAGTCATCCGCAATATCAAGGAGAATCTGTTCTGGGCATTCTTTTATAATGCGATAGGGATTCCATTAGCGGCCGGAGTGTGGTATCCTGTATTTGGGATTAAGCTGAAGCCCATGTTCGGCGCGGCTGCCATGAGCCTGAGCAGCATCTTCGTGGTGGGCAATGCGCTGCGGCTTAGGGGATTCAAGAGCGGATTTGCTTCCTCTAAAAGGAAAAGGCCGGCAGCACAGGACGATGCCGCAGCGGCAGCGGAGATGCCGGATAGGGCAGGGCAGGAGGAGAAGTCCCCGGCCGGGATGAGAGAGACGACAGAGACAGAAACAACAACAGGCGCGGCAGCAGACCGCGCGGAAAGGAAGGAAACTATGACAAAGGTAATGACGATTGAGGGAATGATGTGCGGCCACTGCACAGGCAGAGTGCAGAAAGCGCTGGAGGCGCTGGAGGGCGTAAGCGCCGTCACAATGAGCCTGGAGGAGAAGACGGCCACCGTAGAGCTGGGCGGGGAGGTTTCGGATGAGACACTGACCGCAGCGGTGGTAGAGGCAGGATATGAAGTAAAGGGGATTGCGGAAAAATAACAAGAAGAAAGTCGTGGACAATGACATTGTAACCATGGGAGCCAGGTTATGCGCTATATCGTAAAATGTGGAGACGCGAAAACAACTTACATTTCCGGGGGGGTATTTGTGTCCAATGGAAGATGGACGCACCCTAAGATGACGCTGAATGACTATGAACTCGTAGTGGTACTGAAAGGCCGGTTCTGGATGAAAATCGGTGGAATGAAAAAGGAATTTCAGGAGGGCGATTGCTTTCTGCTATTTCCTGATGAAGAACATTATGGGATAGAAGGGGCATGGGATGTGTCGTTTTACTGGCTTCATTTTCAGATTCAGGGGGAAGAGGTCATAGAAGGGGAAAGGCATATCCTGCCGGTCATAAGGCAGATGTCCGAGCAGGATTCTGACTGTTCTGTCTTGAATGAGCGCTGTCATCCGGAAGAAATGGTGCAGTTAATTATATTGATTAACCAGCTTCTGTATTATCAGTCCCTGTATAAGAAGACAGAGGCGCCTGTACGTCCCTGTGATATCATGATGGAAATGGTATTGTATGAGCTGGCGCAGGTGACCCGGAAAATCAATCTGGAGAAGCTTCGGATAGAATCTCTGGATAATGGGACGGAGATGGATAAGATATATGATTATATCCGCGCCAATTGCTACAAGAATCTTCAGATTGCGGAGGTGGCCAGACAGTTTGGGTATAATCCCCAGTACTTTATCAGGATGTTCCGACGGAAATCGGGACAGAGTCCCAAACAATACATGATTCAGCAGCAGATACAACAGGCAAAATATCTGTTCGCGACCACCAGCCTGAAAATCACGGAAGTGGCCGAACAGGTGGGGATGAGTGATGTGAGAGCATTCAGCAAGCGTTTCAAGAAATATGAAGGGATTTCTCCCAGCGAATACCGCAAAGCGTTCCACAAGACGCATTATAACAGCAGATAGGCGATTATGACAGGGGCTGCCGTACAGAGTGATGTACGGCAGTTTTTTTATGGATATAAAAAGTCAGCTTTTGATACATAAAATCAGAAAGAGCATATTTTTTTAGTACAGATATTTGACTTATAATGTGCATATTCTTATATTTCCTGAAAGGAGCAAAAGAAATGATTCCATGGCAAAAAAATGAGAAAGACAGTCTGATTGAGGCGGAGGTGATGGAGGAAATTTATCAAAAACTGCGGACGCCGCTTAAATGCGGTCCGGTGATGAAGCTGGAGGATAAGTTCACAGACAGCCCCAGCATATTCCGCCTTAATGACTGTTACTGCATGTACTTTGTCACGATTTCAAAGGAGTGCAGTACATCGGGATACGAAACGCATCTGGCAGTCTCAAAGGATCTGCGGCATTGGGAGGATAAGGGCACGGTGCTGGAGAGAGATGGAAGCGACAGGTGGGATTCCCGCCAGATAGCGGGATATGCGGCTTTTATGCCGATTGCCTTTGAAGGGGACCACGAGCTGAAGCGGATAGGGGGAGAGTACTGCCTTTTCTATCTGGGAGGAAATCAGGATGGCTATGAACCTGATCCGCTTTATACGGGAATGGTGCTGTGCGCCGATCCCATGGCTCCGTCTACCTACAGGAGGATGGGAGAACCAATCCTCTCTCCCTGTGACGCCGATTGCCGGCCGGGTGAAGAAAAGACCATTTACAAACATTTTCCGTTTGAAGATTCTGCCCGGGCGACAGGATATCCTTATGTTGATTTCTATAATGCGAAGGACAGGGAAGACAGGGAGAGAATCTACCTTGCAGTGTCTGAAGACGGCATTCATTGGGAGCGATATGGAGATGGTCCTGCCCTGGATCAGATTACGGACGATCCGGAGGGCCGGATCTGCGGCGATCCTCAGATTCTGAAAATCGGAGATCTGTACGTGATGCTTTATTTCCGATATCGCAGGGGAGCCGGCGCTTATAACACCTTTGCCTGTTCCCGAGATTTGATCTGCTGGACGCCCTGGGAGGGAAAGCCGTTGATTGAGCCTGAATTTGCCTGGGAAGATGTTCATGCCCACAAATCATGCTTTCTCCGGGAAAATGGAATCAATTACCATTTTTACTGTGCGGTGAACAGCCGAAATGAACGGTTTATTGCGCTTGCTGTTTCCGGATGAATGTTTAAAAGTATTAAAAGTACACATTATAGTATAATAAGCAAGTTTGATTTATAGTGCAAAAAATCTGATTAGAGATTTTATTCCTATAAAGTTTAGTGGTTTATGTGAATAAAAGTATGGAATATATAGGCAATAAGCGCATAACAGGCCTGAAAACAGGAAAAGGAAAGACAAAATGAATAAAAGGTCAGTTTATGACACATAAAGTCAGAAACAGTACATTTTAACACAGAATTACTTCGCTTATAATGTGTTTATAGTAAGGAAATATTAATAAAGCTTTTGAAAGAGGGGTGCATGGGAGAGATGAAGGCATTGGTACAGGGAAAGAAAAAGAACACGGTCCTCCACAGGATGAAGAAATACAGGATATTATATTTGCTGGCAATTATCCCCTTTGCCTACTTGATCGTATTTCGCTACTGGCCTATTTTTTTACAGTTCGTGCTGGCCACGAAGAACTATACGATTAAGGGCGGCATATGGGGGAGCGAATTCATCGGGCTGGATAATTTTGCGCAGCTGTTCCATTCCCGGGAATTCAAGAAAATATTGTTCAATACGGTTCGGATTTCCCTGCTGAGGCTGGTATGCGGATTCGTGCCTCCGATTATCCTGTCTATCATGCTCTTCGACATGAACAGCGCGGTTTTTCGGAAAATCAGCCAAAGCATTTTGTATATTCCGCACTTTTTCTCATGGGTCATCGTATATGCAATCGCCCAGGTGCTGTTCCAGAATACGGGGTATATCAACAGCTTTCTGAACCTGCTGGGAATCGAGTCCAAACAGTTCTTGATGTCGGAGAGGTACTTCCTGCCGATCCTGATCGGCAGCGGGGTGTGGAAGAGCCTGGGCTGGTCCACGATTCTCTATCTGGCGGCCCTGACCAATATCAATACGGAGCTGTTCGAGGCGGCGCGTCTGGACGGGGCCGGTCCGATTCAGAGGATTCGCTACATCACGCTGCCAGGGATTGTGCCGATTATCGTCTTTTCCCTGATGATGAACCTGGGCTCTATCTTATCTGCGGCTGGCACGGAACAGATTCTGCTGTTCTACAACCCTACGAACTATGAAGTCAGTGACGTCATCGGAACCTGGCTCTACAGACAGGGGCTGGGAAAGATGAAATATGGACTGGGGGCGGCGGTCTCCGTTTTCGAGTCCTCGGTGGGGCTGGTTCTGGTATTGATCAGCAATAAACTGGCAAATAAGTTCGCCGGACTGGGCATATGGTGATTCGGCGGGGAAAGAGGAAAGGAAATCATGAAGAAAAGACAGATAAATACAGAAAAGGTATATCAGGCAGTCATTGCGGCAGTCGTCGCCATATTAGTGCTAGTATCGCTCTTTCCCTTGATTTACGTGGCGGGTCTGTCCTTCACCAGCCAGCAGGAATATATGTCCAGAGGAAACCTTATGGTAATCCCCTACAGGCCTACGCTGGAGGGATACAAGAGGATTCTGTTCAGGGACGATACATACCTGAAAGGGCTGTTGGTGAGCCTGTTACGGACAGGCATAGGCACGGCAGTGACGCTGGTCTGTACGCTGATAATGGGCTATCTGCTCTCAAAGGAGGATTTGCCGGGACGCAGGGGAATGCTCTTCGCGGTTATGGTCACTGTCCTCTATAACGGGGGGATGATTCCTACCTTTCTGACGGTGAAAGGTCTGGGGCTGCTGGACACTTTTTGGGCCATGATACTTCCGGGAATGGTGGACACATGGTCGGTGCTGGTCTTCAAGCAGTTCTTCTCGGGCCTGCCTAAGGAGGTGATAGAATCAGCGGAAATCGACGGATGCGGGGAACTCAGGATGCTGGTGCAGATAGCGGTTCCGCTGAGCACGGCGGTCATGGCGGCGCTGGGGCTGTTCATGGCGGTAGGGCAGTGGAACGCATGGTTCGATGCCCTGATATACCTGCAGAAGAACACAGATTTGTATCCGCTTCAGCTGCTCCTGCGCAACGTATTCGCGAATGCGAATATGGGCTACAATTCGAGCATTCAAGTGGATATGATGAAAAATCAGACGGACACATCGCTGCGGATGGTGGTGACCATGATAGGGACGGTGCCCATCCTGTGCGTCTATCCGTTCCTGCAGAAATATTTCACTTCAGGAGTATATATGGGGGCTGTCAAGGGCTGACGGTCCAAAGCAGTCGACAGGTGGTTGCTATTCACAGTGACAATAGATGACAGCTTTTTCAGGGACGGCCGCTCTGAGGAATGTCGGTAAAATGAATGCAGAATGAATGCAGAAAGGAAAGGTAGTATGAAGAAAAAGAAGATGATGCAGATGCTGGCGCTGACTATGGGTGCGGTGTTGTCTATGGCCGCATGCGGGAACACGGATTCCGGGAACAGCCAGGAAAGCTCACAGCCTGAGAACTCTGAGAGCGCTGATAGCAGCGATGCCGCTGAAAGCGCAGAGGAGGAAGGGACGGAGGCGGATGAAGGCGGGGAGGCCGAGGGAGAATCGGATGTGGAGATTGAGGTTTTCATCACAGGTCCCTGGACGTCTCGCGCTCCGGCGCAGGACGACCCTTATGAAGCGTATATCGAACAAAAGTTCGGAGGAGACTGGTCCCTTACCTGCGCTACAGAAGGGGAGACCGAGCTGGTGACAAGGTTCAATTCCGATGCCGCGCCTGACCTGATTGGATTCGGGAATGTGGCACAGCTGGACATGATTTATAACGAAGGCGTGCTGATAGACGACTGGAATGTCTATGCGGACAAGATTCCCTCTGTGCTGAAGAATATGGGCGAGGATCAGATTGGGTATTACACCACGGAGGACGGAAAGCTGAGGGCTCTGGGCGGGATGCCGGGAGGTCAAATCTGGTCGTTCATGATCAGGCAGGACTGGCTGGACAACCTGAATCTGGAAATGCCCACCAATCCGGATGAACTGCTGGAGGTCATGAAAGCTTTCACGTTTGACGACCCTGACGGGAACGGCGTGGACGATACCTACGGCTTCACGTCGGCCGGAGGAGGCGAGGGAATCGGCGAGTTGGCGAATCTGGTGCTGATGTATGGAAATCCTGATTTCTATGTCACGGATGACAACCAGGTGAGCCATCCGATTTTGGACGGAGCCTATAAAGAGTTCTTGGATTTCGCGAAGAAGATGGTAGATGAAAAGGTGATCGATCCGGACTGGTATACAGTGGGCTGGCAAGACAGGAAACCCAATCTGTTCAAGGGAATCTACGGCGTCTGCTGGTATCCGCCTGAAGCCCTGATGATGGAGACCGCGGGAGGCGGAGGGGACGAGTCCCTGGCCACCGGATGGACCGTCATGGATATGTGCGGCGGAAAACTGCCAGCGCTTGACCTGCTCTCTGATACGCCTCGCTCCATATCCGCAGCTGCAGCCGAGGACAGCGCAAAGATGGACATCATATGTGACTTCCTGGAGAAGACCGCAGGGCTGAGCGACGATTACCTGAATATCCGCTTCGGGGCAGGAGGAATCGATGGGGATACGATGGGATACGTGAGAAATGAAGATGGCTCTGTCTACGCCTGGCAGGACGACTTTGACAATACCGTGTTCGGCTCGAGCAATGCCTGTGAATGGGGACACGCGGTCGTGTCATATCCGGTGGAGCTGACAGTGGGGTCTACGGAGCAGGTGGATATCTGGACAGAGAGGGCCATGGAGATGAAGCGCCAGCTCATGGGCGCGGATCGCTGGGCGATAGATTACCGTTTCCTGAATCCGGATTCCACAGTGAAGGCGGAAGCGGACAATGTGAAAGATCAGTTTACCAGCAGGTACATTCTGGGCGAGACAGACGACTACGATGGTTTCGTGGAGCAATGGAAAGAAGCCGGAGGACAGGAGCTGCTGGAGGATGCCGAGAAGACATTTAAGAAATATGGCCTGATGGAGTAGCTAAGGCGAAAGGCAGATGGGGGAAGGTGCTGTTTCATCGCCCGTCTGCCTTTTCTGCGCACGAAAGCGCGTCAGGGCATAGAGGAGCATGAGTGGTTTACCCTTTCTATTGTGCCATGGGAGATTTGGGGAGAGGAATCGCATTGGCCACCAGCAGGGAGATATCAAAAGGAGATGAGAGAGATGGAAGATAGAGAATACAGCAGGCCTGTTCCTTTGGGCAGGACGCATGTCACGGACGCATTCTGGGAACAGGAGATGGAACTGGTGAGGAGGGAAGTCATCCCTTACCAGTGGAAGGCGCTGAACGACCAGATTCCTGATGCGGAGCCCAGCTACTGTATGCATAATTTCAAGGTCGCAGGGAAGATGAATGTCAGGAGGAAAGAGCTTGGAAAAGAATATGTGCCGGTGAAATGGCCGCTTGCTCCCTCCTGTCACCCGGAGGACAGGAACCATATGGAGAACCGGTTCTACGGCAATCGGTTTCAGGACAGCGATTTCTTCAAGTGGATTGAGGCTGCGGCGTATTCCCTGGCCCAACGTCCGGATCCGGAACTGGAGAAGACGGTGGACGAGGCGGTCGCTGCCGTGTGTGCGGCCCAGCTCGAGAACGGGTATCTGGATACATACTACATCATAAACGATATGGACTATATTTTCACGAACCTGCGGGACAACCATGAGCTGTACTGTTTCGGGCACCTGACGGAAGCGGCGGTGGCCTACTATCAGGCAACGGGGAAAGACAGGCTCCTGCAGGCAGCCAGAAAATATGCGGATTATATCGATTCCTGCTTCGGCTCGGAGGAGGGCAAGAAGAAAGGGTATCCCGGCCATGAGCTGGCGGAGCTGGCGCTGGTGCGCCTCTATGAGCAGACCGGCGATGAGAGATACTTGAAGCTGAGCCGTTTCTTCATAGAGCAGAGGGGCACGAGGCCGTATTACTATGACCAGGAGCATCCGGAGACCGTGGAGAAAGGCAGGGAAGGGGATATCAGACACTGGTACTATCAGGCGCATCTTCCGGTACGCGAGCAGAAAGAGGCAGTGGGCCATGCGGTCCGTGCGGTCTATCTGTATTCCGGCATGGCGGATGTGGCGCGCCTGACAGGCGACGAATCGCTCTATGAGGCCTGCGTGACTCTCTGGGATAATATCACGAGAGAGAAAATGTACATCACGGGAGGAATCGGGGCCAACAGCCTCGGGGAGATTTTTTCCTATAATTATGACCTTCCCAATGACACTGCATATGCGGAGAGCTGCGCCGCAATCGGTCTGGTCTTCTTCGCGAGGAGAATGCTGGAGATAAAGGCGGAGAGCCGGTTTGCAGATGTAATGGAAAGAGCCCTCTACAATGGAATCCTCAGCGGCATGGCGCTGGATGGAAAGAGCTTCTTTTACGTAAATCCGCTGGAATGTGTTCCGGAAGCCTGTCACAAGGATACGCGGAAACGCCATGTAAAGCCGGTGCGGCAGAAGTGGTTCGGCTGTGCCTGCTGCCCGCCCAATATTGCCAGAACTTTGAGCTCCATCGCTTCTTATGCCTATACGGAATCGCCGGACACCCTGTATGTGCATCTGTATATGGGGAGTGTGGTGGAAAAAGAATTCGCCGGCAAAAAGGCCGAAATCCATGTGACTTCCGGATTCCCATGGGACGGAAAAGTAGCTCTGGAAGTGAAGGTGGAGAAAGAGGCGGAATTTACGATTGCTTTCCGCATTCCGGGGTGGTGCGATTCTTACATGGTGAACGGAGTGGTCGGGGAGATGGAAGGCGGGAATGTCAGGGATGGTTATCTGTATGTAAGACGGACATGGAAGGACGGTGACCGTCTGGAGCTGGAATTCCCTATGAAAGTGCGCATCATGGCAGCAGACTCAAGAGTGCGGGAAGATATCGCAAAGGTAGCCGTGACGAGAGGGCCTGTCGTATACTGCATGGAGGAGGCGGACAATGGGGCAGACTTGCATCTGTACCGCCTTGCGGAGAATCCGGAGCCTGCTGAATATATGACAGAGAAGGTAGGCGCGCCCGTGACAGGCATATCCACTAAGGCACTGCGGATGAAAACACGGGAAATAACTGAATTATATGCGGAATACCAAAAACCTGAATACGAGGAAACAGTTGTGGAATGGGTGCCCTACTACACGTGGGCGAATCGTGGGGAAGGAGAGATGCAGGTCTTTATCAGAGCTGAGTAAGTGATGGGATTTCGTGAGAAATGAGAGAAATATAGGTTATAATTCGGCCCGGGGCAGAAGATGTCTCGGGTTGTCTGTGTTTCATAAAAAGAATCTGTTCTGGACATTCTAACTGAATAGGGATTCCATTAGCGTCCGGAATGTGGTATTCTATATTTGGAACCAGGGATGAGGTAAAGGGTATCGCAGGTCGCGGAGCTGATTCCTATTAAAAACGGATTACCTCCACTACAGGGTCTGTGTGACCTGGACGGCGGAGGATAAGGAGAATAGGAGGAACGAATGAAAAGCAGATTGTTTTACGGTCTATTTATTGTCTATGCTGCCATGGTGGCGTTCGTGCTGAGCATCAACGGTGTTTTTACCGGAGAAATCGAATCTGTCAGCAACCTGGTCATCAACGGCGCCTTTCTGGGAATCATCGGTATCCTGTTCGTCATGTCGGCGGCCAGCTTCATGCGGCTGAATCGCCTTACGGACGAGCTGGAGGATGCCGCGGGAGACCTGAAAGAAGCTTATAAAAAGGCGGGAAACCAGAATGTGTGGAATGAGCTGGAGAAAGATAAGGATTTCTTCGAGGAGGAAAACCTGAAGAAAGCCTTTGACAGATTCCTGCAGCAGATGAGAAGCAGCCGGGTGGGAAAGAGATATGCCAGCTCCTGTAATATAGAGGATTACATCAATGAAGAGCTTCTGGACAGGGTGGGCAGCAGCCATTTTAATTCCGCCATTTCCGGCACGATGACCGGACTGGGAATCCTGGGTACTTTTATCGGGCTGTCCCTGGGGCTTGGCTCTTTCAGCGGAGACGACATCTATACGATTTCCGACAATGTGGGGCCCTTGCTGTCCGGAATGAAAGTAGCCTTTCACACTTCGGTATACGGCATTATCTTCTCTTTGATTTTCAATTTCATCTACCGCAGCATCATGGCGGATGCTTACGGAAAGCTGGAGTATTTTCTGGGCGCGTTCAGGCAGTGCGCTGCGCCGCCTGTAAGCACCGGCGACGAGAATACGGCCGCCATGCTGGTATACCAGGCGAACCAGGCCAATTATATGAAGGAACTTCTGGAATTGGCTAAGGGAGAGGCAAAGGAACAGACACAGGCCCTGGAGCAGATGGCCCGCTCTTTTGTGGAACAGCTGCAGTCCGTGATGGGAACCGAGTTAAAGAATCTCGGCGCAGCCCTGGAGCAGGCCTCCCAGACCCAGGTTTCCGGCGCGGAGAACAACAAGGCGCTTCTGGAGGCGGTGAGCGACCTGGCGGAATCCAACCGCCATATGCAGGAGAACATGGCGCATATGCTCAAACAGCAGGAGCAGCTGGCGGAGGATCTGGCGAAGCAGCGGCGTGAACTGGAGAGTGTCTGCAAGGAAATCAGCCAGGATGTGAGCAGCCAGCTGTATACCTTTCAACAGATGAGGACTTTGTATGAAGACAAAAAATAGACGAAGAAACAGAGAGACATTTTCGGAAAACAGTTACTGGCAGTCCTATTCGGATATGATGGCAGCGCTGCTTTTGATATTTGTGCTGATCATCGCCATCACTCTGGCCATCTACAGGCAGAAGACCGTGGACCTGGAGCAGTCCCAGAACAGTCTGGGAATCGCCAGGCAGGAGCTGGAGGAGGCCAAAAAGGATCTGGAGGAGTACAGGGCGGTCATCGAGAAATCCAACGAGGAGCTGGCCAGTTCCCTGGCGGAGCTCCAGCAGGCCTACGCCAATGCGGCCCTGACCCAGGATGAACTGAACAAGGCCTATCTGGAGATTGAGAACGCCAGGAACGAACTGACGGCTACCCAGCAGGAACTGGAGGATATCGTCGGCATCCGCACGGACATCATCGGAGCCCTGCAGACCGCCTTCAACAATTCGGCCATGAGCGTGGACGCCCAGACCGGCTCCATCACCTTTTCCTCTGACGTCCTGTTCCGGTACAACAGCGCGGCGCTGTCCGCGGACAGCCGCAGCACCCTGCAGGAGATTATCCCCATGTACCTGGATGTGCTGATGCAGGATCAGTTCAAGGAGTATATAGCCGAGATTATCATCGAAGGCCATACAGACACGGACGGCACCTATGAGTCGAATATGGAGCTGTCTTACAACAGGGCCTACTCCGTGGCCAGATTCTGCATGGATTCGAAGAACGGCCTCACGGAGGAGAAGATAGAGCAGCTCAAGAGCATCCTTACGGTCAACGGCCGCTCTTTCAGCCAGCCGATTTATGTGACCGACGCCCAGGGGAACCCCACGGACCAGGTGGACATGGCGGCCTCCCGGCGGGTGGAGATTAAGTTCAGGCTCAAGGAGGACGAGATGATTGAAAAGATTGAGGAGGTGCTCAGACAATAGACTGCGGTTTGGCTCCGGATGTCTTTTGAAAGCAAAAAGGAAGCGCGGCTCCATATGCCGCGCTTCCGTGCCTTTTCTGGCTGTTATCTGGCGCTTGCCGAATCTTTATAAACCAACGCGAATGCGCAATAGGCATCCGTTTCGAAAGTGACAGTATCTGAAGCGGAATCCAAATCAGCTAATACAATAGGCTGTCCGTCTTCGTTGACGCAGATCATCCGGAACGTCCTGCCGGCCTTTTGCAGCTCCTGAGGAATCGTCAGTGTAATCCTTGCCTTGCTGTCCGCCATTCCGCTGGGACAGATATTATAGGTCCTGCCGATAGTGTAATCTCCCAATACGGTCTTAAAGGCGAGATAGCACAGATATCCCTGCTCGGAATTCTCCACAGTGACATCGTAGGCGTTCTGCGGGTCTGTGGTGAAAGCCGGCACTTCTGTGCTCTGGGCTGCATACTGTTTCTCCAGATAAGCTATATACTGCTCCAGGACATCAGCCGCAAGCCCCCAGTCAGCCGGATTGAACTCCCATGCCGTCTTCGCCGGCTCCTGGCTGGCGGCGCCAGGATTTAACGGAATCATATCCGACCATTCGCTGTCCGCATATTTCGTGACGTCCCTGGTTATGGTGCAGACCCTTACATAAACGACATAGTCTAACGACATGCTTCCGCTAAAGTTGATGGAACTTTCATTCAGCCCTTGTTGGAAGACGCGTTTTCCTCCGGCCCACAGTTCGTAGTTGAATCCGTAATCCGTCCCCAGAACATATCCCTCCCCGCCCTCTGCAAGCGTACACGAGACAATGCCGGCCTCGTTTACACTGACCATGGGCTTCGGAAGCCGGATGTCTGGCTTCTGATACTCGAAAGTTTCGCTGCACTCTGACCGTACAGAAGAGTCGTTTGTCAACAACTCGATTTCAAAGGAATAACTGCCTGACTGGTCAAAATAATGATAGAGATCCAAGGTGACGGTGCCTGACTGGCTGATAAGGGGACCGCTGAATTTCTTGCAGCTTCCGTCAGGACAGTAGACATAAGCATTCGCCCTGTACGTCCACCCATCGGGATTCGGATTATCGAAAATACCCTCTCCCTTAGCACTCCATCTCAGATTCTGCGCGGCCTGGAGCGAGGATGCCCTGGACGTGCATCCATGCTGTGTCTTCCAGAGCATTTTGTTTACATTTTATTTACTCATGCGTTTGTCGTGGGCATTTTACCGGAAAAAGTTTTTCCATGAATTGTCAGTGTCTTGTCCGCTTTTCAGAGATATGATAAAATGGAGCAAATGGAAATATTTTAGCATAATTTTATGCTTTCTTTATTGACCTTTGCCGTAATGATGTTATATTTGTTATAGAACAAAAATTTAGGAGGCCTATGACATGAACATACAGAAATTCACGCAAAAATCAATGCAGGCCGTGGAAGGCTGCGAGAAATTGGCATTAGAGTACGGGAACCAGGAAATCGAGCAGGAGCATCTGCTCTACAGCCTGCTGACCATCGAGGACAGCCTGATTCTGAAGCTGATAGAGAAGATGGAGATTCAGAAAGAACACTTCGTGAACCGGGTGGAGCAGGCCATAGGCAAGCGCACCAAGGTCCAGGGCGGCCGGGCTTACGTGGGAGCGGACCTGAACAAGGTGCTGATAAGCGCGGAGGATGAGGCTGGTCAGTTAGGGGACGAATACGTGTCCGTGGAGCATCTGTTCCTGGCCATGATCAAGAATCCCAACCGGGAAATCGCCCAGATCTGGAAAGAATACGGCATCACCAGGGAGCGTTTCCTCCAGGCCCTGTCCACCGTCCGGGGGAACCAGCGGGTGACCAGCGACAACCCGGAGGCCACCTATGACACCCTGGAGAAATACGGCCAGGAGCTGGTGGAGAAAGCCAGGAACCAGAAGCTGGATCCGGTCATCGGCAGGGATACGGAAATCCGCAACATTATCCGCATCCTTTCCCGGAAGACCAAGAACAATCCCGTGCTGATTGGCGAGCCCGGTGTCGGCAAGACTGCGGTAGTGGAAGGCCTGGCCCAGCGTATCGTCAGGGGAGACGTGCCCCAGGGGCTGAAGGACAAGAAGATTTTCGCCCTGGATATGGGCGCTTTGGTGGCCGGAGCGAAATATCGCGGCGAGTTCGAGGAGCGGCTGAAAGCGGTGCTGGAGGACGTGAAGAGCAGCGACGGCCAGATTATCCTCTTCATAGACGAGCTGCACACCATCGTGGGGGCGGGCAAGACGGACGGCGCGCTGGATGCCGGGAATATGCTGAAACCCATGCTGGCCCGGGGCGAGCTGCATTGCATCGGCGCCACTACCCTGGACGAATACAGGCAGTATATCGAGAAGGATGCCGCCCTGGAGCGGCGGTTCCAGCCTGTGATGGTGGAGGAGCCTACGGTGGAGGATACCATTTCCATCCTCCGGGGCATCAAGGAGCGCTATGAGGTCTACCACGGCGTGAAGATTATGGACAATGCCCTGGTCAGCGCGGCAGTGCTCTCCAATCGGTATATTTCAGACCGCTTCCTGCCGGACAAGGCCATCGACCTGGTGGACGAGGCCTGCGCTTTGATCAAGACGGAACTGGACAGCATGCCCACGGAACTGGATGAGATGCAGCGCAAAAT
Source organism: Acetatifactor aquisgranensis (assembly GCF_943193215.1). NCBI lineage: Bacteria > Bacillati > Bacillota > Clostridia > Lachnospirales > Lachnospiraceae > Acetatifactor > Acetatifactor aquisgranensis. The sequence continues at coordinate 51,499 of NZ_CALPDH010000017.1, forward strand.
CATGCAGATGGAGATTGAGGAGGCAGCCCTGAAAAAGGAGGACGACCGCCTGAGCAAAGAGCGTCTGGAGAATCTGCAGAAAGAACTGGCGGAGCAGAAAGAGGATTTCGCTTCCAGAAAGGCCCAGTGGGACAATGAGAAAGCTTCCGTGGAGAAGTTGTCTAAATTACGTGAAGAAATAGACGCTGTGAACAGCGAGATTCAGATTGCCCAGATGGAGGGCAACCTGGAGAAGGCGGCGGAGCTCAGCTACGGCAGACTGCCCGCTTTGAAGAAGCAGCTGGAGCAGGAGGAGCAGGCGGGCGCCACGGACCGCTCCCTTGTCCGGGAGAAAGTCTCCGACGACGAGATTGCGCGGATTATATCCCGCTGGACCGGGATTCCCGTGACTAAGCTGACAGAGAGCGAGCGGAACAAGACCCTGCATCTGGACGAAGAACTCCACAGGCGGGTCATCGGCCAGGACGAGGGCGTCACCAAGGTGACGGAGGCCATCATCCGCTCCAAAGCCGGCATCAAAGACCCCTCCAAGCCCATCGGCTCCTTCCTGTTCCTGGGCCCCACCGGCGTGGGCAAGACGGAGCTGGCCAAGTCTCTGGCGGCGAGCCTCTTCGATGACGAGAACAATATGGTGCGCATCGATATGAGCGAATACATGGAGAAATACTCCGTGTCCAGGCTGATTGGAGCGCCTCCCGGATACGTTGGCTATGAGGAGGGCGGCCAGTTGACCGAAGCGGTCAGGCGCAAGCCCTACAGCGTGGTGCTCTTCGATGAGATTGAGAAGGCTCACCCGGATGTGTTCAATGTGCTGCTGCAGGTGCTGGACGACGGGCGCATCACGGACTCCCAGGGCAGGACGGTGGACTTCAAGAATACGATTCTGATTATGACCTCCAATATCGGTGCGGGCTTCCTGCTGGAGGGCATCCGGCCAGACGGCCAGATCGAACCGGAAGCCGAAGCCCGGGTGATGAACGAGCTGAGGGCTCATTTCAGGCCGGAATTCCTCAACAGGCTGGACGAGACCATCCTGTTCAAGCCGCTGACCCGCGAGAACATCGGCGGCATTGTGAATCTGATTATCGCCGACCTGAACCGGAGGCTGTCGGACAGGGATCTGGGCCTGGAGCTGACGGAGGAAGCACAGCGGTTCATCGTGGACAATGCCTACGACCCGGTGTACGGCGCGCGTCCTTTGAAGCGGTATATCCAGAAGCACGTGGAGACCCTGACGGCGAAGCTGATACTTTCGGACGGCGCAGGCAGCGGCGACACCGTGTTGATAGATTTGGAGGACGGAGCCTTAAAAGCTTCTGTAAAGTATTAGTAAAAACGGTAAAATTAAGGAAAAGCTATGGCATGCAGGCCTCTCTGCGGCAGGAACCGCCGCAGGGGGCTGTTTTCTGCTGTTTTTCGGAGTTCACGGAATTTCTTAAGGATTTTTAAGAAATCGCTTCATAAAATCCTAAATTCTTTCCTTTATAATGAGAAAATGAAATATACATGAGGAGGATTCTTATATGGCAGCAGGTGCAAACGGCAAAAGGAGACTGAGCCGGAGCAAGACGAAACTGATTTTGTTCGGCATAGAAATCGTTATTATCCTGATAATGCTGACAGTGTTATATCTGGTCATGCATAAATCCAGCGACGGGCCAAAGATGGCGGAACTGGATCCCCAGGTGCTGGAGATTCATGAAAATGTGCAGCAGCTCAAGGAGGAGGGCGGCACCATGCAGGGCTACCGGAACATCGCCCTGTTCGGTCTGGATGCGGAGAACGACTCCCAGCTGTACAAGAGCAGCCACAGCGACAGCATCATGATTGCCAGTGTGAATATGGATACCGGGGATATCAGGCTGGTCAGCGTCTACCGCGATACATACCTGAATCTGGGTAATGACGATTACTGGAAGGCTACACAGGCATACTTTTCCGGCGGCGCGGAGCAGGCGGTGAAGATGCTGAATATGAATCTGGACATGGACATCACGGATTTCGTAGCTGTGGGATATAAGGGTCTGCGCAATGTGGTGGACGGGTTGGGAGGCATCTATATCAATGTGGAAAACGAAGAGATAGTGCACCATCTCAACAATTACCAGATAGGCATTTCCAATGTGCTGCAGTGCGACTACACCCCCGTGACGGAACCGGGCTATCAGCTGCTGAACGGAATGCAGGCCACGGCATACTGCAGAATCCGCTATGGCGGAGGGGATGACTACAAGCGTACCGCCAGGCAGAGGGAAGTCCTGATGGCATTGGAGGAGCAGGCAAAAAAGACGGATCTGGTGACCCTGACCAAGGTATTCAACGACTGTATAGGCGACATCTATACCAGCCTTGATTCCGGCGATATCCTGGATCTGCTGGCGGATATCGGGAAGTACAGCATCGTGGAGCAGAATGCCATTCCCCAGGAGGGCATGCGCACTGTGGGCAATATCGGCGCCAAGGGCAGCTGTATCGTGCCGAAGAGCCTTGAGGACAATGTGGTATGGCTGCATGAATTCCTGTTCGGCGACGAGAATTATACTGTCACGGAGAACGTGAAAGAGTACGAGAACAAGATAAAGGCCGACACGGAGGCTTATCTGACTGAGTGACAAGAAAAGGAGCGCCGCGGCGCTCCTTTTTCTTGTCAATGGGGAGGACCTCTGGTAAAATAAGGATGAAGAAACAGAGGGAAAAAAGAGGAGGTGAGGAGGATGCTGCCCACAGACCCGGTCATGCTGCTCAGCTTCGTGAATACGAAACTGAGGGATTTCTATGACAGCCTGGACGCCCTGTGCGGGGATCTGGACGCGGACAGGCAGGAAATCATGGACAGGCTGCAGAAGATCGGTTATTTTTACGATGAAGAAAGAAACCAGTTTGTGTAATTTCCTGTTGTAATTTTCCTTTTTTTTTGATATGATTTAACAGGTGAATAATACGGTTACATGTCGGAAAATCCGACTTGCAAAAATTTTATTTGGAGGATTTAAAAATGGCAAAAAAACGTAACATTATCGTAGGTCAGTCAGGCGGCCCTACTGCTGTCATCAACTCCAGCCTTGCAGGCGTCTACAAGACGGCCAAGGAAAGAGGCTTCCACAAGGTATATGGAATGCTTCACGGCGTGCAGGGCTTTCTGGACGAGCAGTATGTGGATCTGTCCACTCAGATTCATTCCGATATCGATATCGAGCTGCTGAAGAGGACTCCGTCGGCTTTCCTGGGCTCCTGCCGGTATAAGCTGCCGGAGATTCATGAGAACCCGGAGATTTACGAGAAACTGTTCGAAATCATGGACAAGCTGCAGATTGAGGCCTTTATCTACATCGGCGGCAACGACTCCATGGATACCATCAAGAAGCTGTCCGACTATGCGATTCTCAAGGGACATTCCCAGAAGTTCCTGGGCGTGCCCAAGACCATCGACAATGATCTGGCTCTTACCGACCATACCCCCGGTTTCGGAAGCGCCGCCAAGTACATCGCCGCTTCCACAAAGGAAGTCATCCGCGATGCCCTGGGCCTGAACTACAAGAAAGATTCCATCACCATCATCGAGGTCATGGGACGTAACGCAGGGTGGCTCACCGGCGCTACCGCTCTGGCCAAGACAGAGGAGTGCGAGGGCCCGGATGCCATCTATCTTCCCGAGGCCGTGTTCGATATCGATAAATTCCTGAAGAATACCAAGGAGCTTCTGAAGAAGAAGAACTCAGTGGTCATCGCCGTATCCGAGGGCATCAAGGTGGAAGACGGCAGATATGTATGCGAGCTGGGCGGCGGCGCGGAATATGTGGACGCTTTCGGCCATAAGCAGCTCCAGGGAACGGCCGCTTATCTGGCGGGCTTCCTGGGCGCGGAGATTGGCTGCAAGACCCGCAGCATCGAGTTCTCCACCCTTCAGAGGAGCGCTTCCCATATGGCGTCCCGCGTGGACGTGGACGAGGCGTTCATGGTAGGCGGTGCGGCTGTAAAGGCGGCTGACGAGGGCGATACCGGCAAGATGGTGGTCATCGACCGCGTCTCCGACGATCCTTACCAGAGCGCGGCAGGCATCTATGACGTGCACAGAATCGCCAACCACGAGAAGCTGGTTCCCCGCAACTGGATGAACAGGGACGGCAACTACGTGACCCAGGAGTTCATCGATTACATCGAGCCCCTGATCCATGGCGATTACCAGCCGTTCATGGTCAATGGTCTGCCTCAGCATCTGGTGCTCAGGAAAAAGTAGATTCATATTACAGGAATTTGATAAAGAAAGCACCCGCTGGGATTGGCGGGTGCCTTTTTGTAAATGGCTTTCGTTATGGACAGGAGGAAAGTTGCCATGGAAATGTCAACGGAGAAAACAGAGGAGAAAAGATGGCGGAATATGCCCGGGCAGCCCTGGGCGGGATTTGCGTCTTTCATCAGGACGCATTTCGTTCTGGCAGCGGGGATGGCTGCTTTTCTGGCATTGGTCTATGGGGAACAGGCCTTTTCCAATTATTTTTATATTGACAAGGAAGTCTTCGTGAACAATCCGGGCACTTTTTATAATTGGGGTGAGACAGGACGGTTCGGGCTGGTTCTGATGAACCGGATTCTGGGGATGAACTGGTACAATCCCTATCTGGGAGGGATGCTGTTTTTGGCCGGTCTGTGGCTTGCGGCTATGGCGGCGGGATACCTGTTCCATTTTGTGGAGCGAAAGCTGACGGCTTCCTTTCTGGCGCCGTTCATGCTGCTGTTTGCGGTATATCCCACCTATGCGGAGTTGTTCGCCTTTCAGTTCGTGGCCTATGAAATCGTGCTGGCCATGGTGCTTCTGCTGGTGTCGGACTGGTACCTGGTGCGGGCGGTGCGGGAAAGGAACAGGGTGTCATTTCTTATGTCCATTCCCTTTGCGGTCATCGCTTTCGGGTCATACCAGAGTCTCGTTCCCTTGCAGCTGTGCCTTTATCTGGGCATTTTCCTGCTGTACATATATGCGCAGAAAGGAGAAAGAAAAGCTGTTTTTTCGTTTATCTGCCATAGCGCGGTTCATTTTATAGCTGCCCTGGGGATTTATGAACTGATTGCAAAGATTTTCTTTTCAGGGAGCAATTATCTTGATACTCAGGTTTTATGGCGGACAGAGGACTGGAGGACTTGTCTTCTCTATATCGTGAGGAATATACTGCATGTGGTAACGGCAAGAGGGGCTTTTTTTACGATTGCCTATGACTTATGCTGCGGGATAGGGCTCGCGGCGCTGGTGATTCTGGCAATCAGGTATCGCCGGAAAGCTGCCTGGTATGGGCTGGGGCTGCTGGGCGTGGCTCTTTCCCCGTTTTACCTTTCATTTGTGACAGGGGCGATTCCGGCCAATCGGACGCAGATAGTGCTTCCTATGGCGAACGGTGTGCTGTGGCTGTTCGGGAGCCTGGTCATATCTGAGGAGCTGAAATCCCATTGGAAAAAGGCAGGGAGAGGACTGCTGGTGACTGCCGGCTGCTGCATGATCTATCTCAATCTCATGCCTGTCATGAGGATATTCTACACCAGGGATGTGGTTGGGAAAGCGGATGAGGCGATAGCGGCGATGATAGTGGACGAACTGAACGATATTCCGTCTATTGTCAGTGAGGAGAAAGGGGTCATCTTCATCGGGCGCAGGCCGGCGCAGCTTAACAATGCCTGTTATACCTTGGAGGAATGCTGGACTTACGTCATCATGTCTGCGTTTGAGCTGGACTATGATTTTGAACCATATTATTATCATAGTTCCCGGCGGATTCTGGGCTTCCTTGAGACCTTGGGCATCTGGCATCTTTCGCTGCTGGACGCGGAGCTGCTGCCTGCTGCTTATGAGGACAGTGAGGACATGCCTGTGTGGCCTCTGGAGGGATCGGTCAGGGAGTTTGACGATTATGTGATTGTCAAGCTGGGAGAGAATGAATTCTGACGGATGAGGACTGAGTCGGCTTTTCGCCGGCAAGGAGGTTTCGGACGAAAGGGTCTGTGAATGGAAATGCTTCGAAGCGCATATACTGCACTAAGGAAATGACGGGGACCAGGATTTGATATGAAGAAAATGACGACGGCAATCCTACTATTAGATTTGATGGCGGGATTGCTTTTTTTAGGTTTATACGGGATGCGCAGCGGGGCGGTGGTGACGGACAGCGGCATTGTGCGGATAGGGGAGGAGGAACAGCTGGAGGAGGCGGACGTGAAGAAGATTGCGATTACCTTTGACGACGGCCCGCACCCCTGCTATACGGAGCAGCTGTTGAACGGATTGAAAGAGCGTGGAGTGGTAGCTACGTTTTTCGTAACGGGGGAGCATGCGGAATTACATCCGGATATTATCGAGAAAATGTTTGAAGAGGGGCATTTAATTGGAAATCATACATACAGTCATATCCAGCTGACCAAGAGCAACCGGGAGAAATTCAAAGAAGAACTAATCAAGACCAATGAAGTATTGAAGGAAATCACCGGGGAGGAAGTACAGTATGTGCGGCCTCCCTATGGTTCCTGGGATAAAAGCTTTGAGAAGGAGCTGAATATGTTCCCGGTGCTCTGGACCGTGGATCCGCTGGACTGGAGTTCCCGGAACGTGGGGCGGATTACAGAGAAAATCGTCAGCAAGACCGGGGAGAACGACATTATTTTGATGCATGATTATTATGATACCAGCGTGACGGCAGCGCTGAAGGCTATCGATAAGTTGCTGGAGGAGGGGTATACATTTGTGACGGTGGAGGAGATTTTGTTTGATTAATTGGATGAAAAGATAGTGTAAATCACGCTGTTTTGTGTTATGATAGGAGTGAGCGGACAAAAAGGTGCCGAAGTGCATATAACCGTGATATGCGAGGTGAGGACAAATGAGCGAGATTGTAATGGATGACGTTGTTATTAAAAAAGTGAAAGAAGAAGTCACAGACATGATAAAAACAGTAATGGGAAAAGACCTGATAAAGATAATTTTATATGGTTCGTGTGCGCGCGGTGATTATTCACAGGATTCAGATATAGATATTGCTCTGATTATGGCTTGCGACAGACTGGAAGCCAAAAAGTATAATGAAAAAATCGCCGAAATTTCCATGAGGCTGGCAATGAAATATTTTTCGGTAGTGAATTTTGTCTGTTTGCCATATGCCGAGTTTACAAAAAAGAAATTCTGGTATCCCTATTTTCGAAATATAGATTCAGAGGGAGAGGTATTGTATGGATAAAGAATATTTTGATGCCCTTGCCCAAATAAGATTGAAGAGATCAAAGGAGCTGTTGGAAGAGGCAATCGGATTATTGGAGAGGGATTTCTATAAGTCGGCAAACAACAGAGCCTTTTACGCAATGGAAAAAGGCATAAAAGCCCTCTTGGCGGAAGTGAGGGTTGAGGTGACAACACACAATGGGGGACTAAAACAGTTTAATTACTGCTTTATCTATAAAGGAGACGGTACTTTTACGCCTGAAGACTATCAGAAAATTGCGAGTGCAGAACAAATTCGGAATGCTTCTGATTATGATGATTTTTATATTGCCAGCAAGGAGGAGACAAGGCAGTTAGTAGAAAATACGAAGTACATTGTGGATAAGATAGAGAGGTATATGATAAGCAGAAAAGAGGAAGAGGCTTAAGCAGCAGGTTTGGCAGCCAATGCAGAAAGAAAGCTTTATTATGATTAGGACATATATGCTTGAAAACGGACAGAAACCTACAGAAGAGTAACTCAGGGAAGTAGAGGAGGCGAAAAAATATCCGATCACATTTGACGAGGACTGCCCAGAATTATTGAAAACTCTAATCCCCCAGCTATGCTGGGGAGAATAGAGTAAGCGGCAGCGGTGAGGATACCATAAAAAAAGCCTTCTGTGATACAATGAGTAAGGTGTCGCAAGCCAAACTCAAAGAACAGGAGGCGTCCACATGGACAAGAAAGTTTATCACATACTACATGGAAATGCCAGTACCATATTGTTTTTATCCTCAAATACAGAAAAAATAAGCTGTATGGTCAGGTAAGAACCAATGTACAGGAGATTATTCAGACGCTGTGCAAGTATAAAGGGATAGAAATAGTTTAAGGAGCGGTATGCATAGATCACGTACACCTGTGTGTAAGTGTACCGCCAAAGATGGGTATCTCGAGCTTCATGGGATACTTAAAAGGAAAAAGTACCTTGATGATATATAACAGGCATCTGGAATTGCAAAATAAGTGGAACAAAGCATTCTGGGCAAGAGGGTACTACGTAGCAACAATAGGCAATCTGACAGAAGAAGCGATTAAGAAGTATATCGCAGAACAGTCGGAAGAGTCAAGAAAAGAAGATGACGAAGGATCCGCTTTTTAGCGGAAGCAAGTAACAATGCTTGCGACACCCGCCTTTTAGGCGCGTAAGTAATAGAGGTCCCTTAGGGTGCCTTAGCCCCCCACTTGAAGTGGGGGTTGGTGACTAAAAACTCTGGAGGAAGCCATATGAATAAAGCCAAGGAGCGCGCAAGGGAAATACTTGATCTCTATCTTAATGCTGTCAGAACTCTTGATTTTGTCAGGTCGGTGATATTAGTCGGTTCTCTTTCAGATGACACATATACCGGAAATGCTGGCAGTGATATCGACTTAGTCCATATAGTATCTGACGAAGTGGATTATTACTTTGCAAAAAAGCAAATCGCGGAGTTTATCGGCAAAGTGGAGGATGCAACCGACTAGGACATTCCAATCGCAAAAGTGGTTTTCCAGCTAAGTCACTTGCTGCATCCTTACAGTTATGATTTTATGCCGTCACAGGAAAATAAGGATCTGATAGAGCGCCCAGTTGAGGTGCTTCGTATCCTGGACAGCGGAATTACTGTATATGGGGAAGACTTGATACAAAAGATCGAACGTCCGACACGCGCCGATGTAGAAATGACCCAACAGCTCAACGCTGAACAGCTTGAGAAATTAAAGGATACTGACTGGTATAAAAACGAATATATAAAAATAGTAGCCCATCCTACGATACGAATGATGACTCAATTCGTTCTGACTACAGCCATGTCAGAATATTACTATTACACAGAGAAAAGCTGTTCAAGCAAGTATTACATTTTGGAGCGGGTTGAGAAAGAATGTCCCCAAATTACTTATTTAAGCCTATTACGGCTTTGCCATAAAAACCGCTTTTTGCCCGATAAAATCACAGAACAGGATATTGAGACTATGAACAGAGAATACCAGACTAGTTTCAGAACACGGCCAAAAACCTGGCTCAGATAACTAATGCCGCATTGTTGAATACATCAAATGACAACATATTCTATTGTTTAGAGGAGTACATCTTATGTGGCAGTTTTTTAGAGAATACATCAGCGATTCGGACACGATTGGGGCGAATTGCCATGTGGGTGAAGAGCTTGGTGAAATATTCTGTGGGGCTGTCCTTCTCCAGGCTGATAGCGGAGCCGGAGACAAAATAGTCCGTGACCTGATCCAGCCATTTCTTCAGCACGTCTTTCTTGCTTTCAAAATTGCGGTAGAAAGAAGCCCTGCCCACCCTTGCGTGGCTGCATATTTCACTGATGGTAATCTCGCTGAACGGGACATCTTTCAGCAGCTTTAGAAGGGCGTCCGTTGTGGGTGATAAAATAGAAGTATGGTGTTGTAAAAGCTGGCTTACAGGAGCAGAGTTCTGGAAGTCAGCTATTTATGTGATTTTATGAAATATGATTGTAGAGGAAGTCAGCTTTTGTTATAATATGGATGTAGTGTGCTGGATGAAATCAATCTGCGAGGACACATCATGGAAGAGATTAATGAGTTGGAAAGACAATTAGACAGTGCTCATAAAGAAAATAAATAATAATCCATTTTTGATTCCTATGTCGTTGAATTTTTGAATCTGCCAAGTCCATATAAAGAAAATGATCTTAGGAAAGCATTGATTCTTAATATGCGGGATTTTATCTTGGAACTGGGAAGAGATTTTACTTTTATAGATGCAGAATATAAAGTGCAGGTTGGCGGAGAAGATTATGCAATAGATTTATTGTTTTTTCATCGAGGGTTACAATGTTTAGTGGCGTTAGAATTAAAGATTGGAAAATTTAAACCGGAATACGTTTCAAAGATGGATTTTTACCTGGAGGCGTTGGACAGACAGGTGAAAAAGGAGCATGAGAACCCAAGTGTAGGATTAATCTTGTGTGCAGCAAAGAATGATGAGGTTGTAGAATATGCAATGAGCAGGAGCATGTCACCGATGCTTGTGTCTGAGTATAAATTACAATTGCCGGATAAAAAAATATTGCGAGAAAAGTTGCAAAAGTCAATAAATATATCGGAATAATTGAATATTTATGAAAAGAGAGGTATTCAATTTAAAACCAAAAATATAGTGGGATGGAGATTTGGAGATGGCGCTTAATAAATCCTCCCTGCTGATTAGGGACTATGAGAATATTCGTCAAATACTCCGGGATATATACATATTCGGGTGTTTTTCTCGTGACGATTTTATTGAGAAAAAGGGTATCAGCGGACGCAAGTACGATAAGGAACAACAGAGGATAAACGCATATCTTCCGAAGAAGTTCATTCAAAAGAGACGTGTGGATAAAAAAGTACTGCTTTACTGCGCTTACAGTGTCATGGATGGAGGAAGTAATCATTTGGCGGACACATATAGGAACAAGTCGTTCACGGCACTTGATGTAATGTCATTTTTCTTTGTTCAACAGCTCTTGAACGAAAGTGAAGAAATGACAGCTGCGGAGATATTGGATGCCCTTCCGGCGACTAATGATAGAGCGATTTTCACGAAGGATAATCTCAGAGTTAAGCTGGATGAGCTTGTAGATAAAGGTTTTATCCAGATTAGAAAAGAGGGAAGAAGTATACTTTATCGTCTTGCGGAAGATATATGGGAAGGGTTTTCTGATGATGAACTTATGGACATATGTTTGTTCCTGGAGTTTATGAAAAACGTGTCTCCCATAGAAATGCCATATTATTTTCTACATGAGAAATTGATGCTTTATCTCAGTGTGGAAAGAGGGAAAACTGTTTCCGGGAAGGATATCTTCCACTTTAAGCATAACCATTTATTTAATTCACTTGATAACGATATATTACTGGAAATCCTTAGAGCTATGAAAGCGAATCAGATGCTTGAAGTGTTTTTTTACGGTAACGATAAAGGCGTGAAGATTATTCCGATAGAGCTTATTCATGACAGTGTATATGGTAGACAGTATTTGTATTGCCTTGATACAGAGACAGACCATTCAACAGTTATCAGGCTTGATCGAATGAGTCACATATCAGTTTTACAAAAATTGACAAAAGATGAAGAAAATAGGAAAGCATCTATGGAAGGATATTCGGATTATTGCTGGTGTACATCCGGAGCAGATGAAATCCTGTCGGAAATTGTAATAGAGTTCTGCTTTGATGAACAAAATGAAGACTACATCTTAAGAAGAATCCAGGCAGAGGGGCACGGCGGAACCATAAACAGACTGGCTGAAGGATTGTATGAATACAGGATAAAGCTCAGGGATCCCGATGAGATGGTTCCATGGATAAGAAGTTTCGGGGAAAGAGCAAAGGTGATTTCAAGCGGTCAAAAGAAGACAGAAGAAAAGGTAGCTGAAGAGTGGAAAAAGGCGTTGGTGAAATATGATTCTCTTTGATGAAACAGAAAACAAATATTACGGTCTTCTGGCGCATATGCTTCAAAGCGGAGATGGGTACACTCATAAAGGTATCCGCGATATGTTAGGAAAATATCTGTCAGGCGAAGCGGACTTTGAGGTGATAGAGGCTCTATTTGCGACCAGCGAAGGAGATGAGCTCCTTTTTACAGATAATGATGGGAAAATAGAGCCTGTTTTGGAAGGAGATTTTCCTATAAGAAACAGCATTATAGAGAACCAAGCGGCAAGATTGCTTTCAAGAAGTCCATATGTGGGTCATTTCCTACAGAAGGATACGATTGAAAAATTGGAAAAAGCAACGGATATGGTTTCGGAGGACTGGAATCCAGATGTTATAACTTTAAAAAATGTATTTGAGAATGGCATTCGATTCGAGGATAGATTGTTCAATCATGAGATTGCTGTTATCGCAAAAGCGATATGCGAGAAGTCTGCAATCAAGTACGATAATGTGCGACCTGGGCGTGTTATAAAGAAAGCAGCTTTAGCTTTTCCCGTCAGGATAGAGTATTCGGTAGTAAATGACAGATTTCGTATAAATGCATATGAACCAGTGGAAATGCGGTTTATCAAGATGAACCTTGATACGATGTTGAATATTGACGCGACAGATGAGACGACAGATATAGATTTGGAAACGGAATATGCAGAATTTATCAAAATCAATACTAGAAGAGTTGTGTTGGATGTGGAGGCGGTGGATCACATCATCGAGAGATGCTTTCGCGTCTTTTCGTATTATGATCGAAAGGCGCGTTATGATAAAGAAGCCCATGTTTACAGGTTGGAAATATCATACCTGAAAGCGGATGAGAATGAGGTTATCAAGAACATTCTTTCCATGGGAAGCCATGTTGTTGTAACGGAGCCGAGAGCAATACAAAAAGAGGTTTATCGACGAATTTTAGCGGCAAGCAAGCAGTATGAATAGGGAATTTCAAGTTTGCACAGTTTTTTTATCGTGAAAGAGTGGGCAAGCTGATAGTATAAGCTTACAGAAAGACAAATAGCATACTGAGCCAACATCATTATGGAGGAAATCAAATATGGGATTGAATAACTTTACTATTACAAAGGAAAGAGCACTGCTGATTTTTATTCTTGCTGATACCAGCGGTAGCATGAGCGGGGAAAAAATCCAGGCTGTAAATAAGGCAATTAGTGATATGATTACTACATTAAGAAATGTGGATGATATAAGGGGAGTTTTCAAGATAAGCATTGTTACCTTTGGCGGCGAGAAAGTTACGGTTCAGCAGCTTCCGACGGATGTTCATACGGTACAATTCAGTGAGCTTACTGCGGCTGGAAAAACACCGATGGGTGAGGCTATTACTGAAGTTACCAAGCTGATAGAGAATAGGGAGATTGTCAAATCAAGCGATTACCTTCCAACGGTGGTATTGCTCAGTGATGGATATCCGACAGATTATCCGGGCAGCAGAGATGCATCTCTGGAGCAGTATCTTGAGTGGGAGCCAATCAAACTTATGCATGAGGGCGAACGCAGTAAGAAGTGCATGAGAGTTGCAATGAGTGTTGGAGCTGAGACTGATCTGACAATGTTGAGGGCTTTCCTGAATAATGGAACGGAACCAATGATGGCAACAGATGCTGATGATATAGCTAAGCTTTTTAAATGGGTAACGATGTCAACAATCAACAGGATGTCAAGCGTGAACCCAGATGATGTTAAGAGCTTCCTTAAGTTTGATGACGATGAAGATGAAGATGTGATAGAATGATGACTTTTTACAGAAAAGAAAAATGTTGCGCTTTTACATATTCCTGCATTGGGGAAGCACATGCCATGTCTGAACAGGAGAATCAGGATAGCGTGGTTTTTGAACAGGTTGGAGATGCCTGGTACCTGGTAGTTGCGGATGGTATTTCATCGGCTGCCTGTGCGAAAGAAGGGACACAGGCAGCGGTTTGTGCTATCCGGAATCTCTGTGAGAAGCTTTCCGATGATCGAAAGCCAGCGAAGAACATAGATGAAATAAAGGTTGATATAGTTAGAAGCTGGAAAGGGATAATAGGGTCGGATTGGGACGAATACGCGACAACACTTAATTTTTCAATCTATTTTGACCATATGCTTCTTATAGGACAAATTGGGGATGGGCTTATAGTGGCAGACATAGATGGGAATCCGTTGATTATGACAGATCAGGAAGAATTTTATTCGGCAGAAACATACGCATTGGCGAAATATGTAAAGAAAAGCAGTTTCACCATTAAGGCAGTGGAAGCCAAAGCGATAAGAATATATATGGCATCAGATGGAATTGGAAAGGAAATCAAAGAGGAATCAAGATATGAAATGATTGAATATCTCGATAAAATGATGTTGAATGAAGATACGATTATTGAAGATGAGCTGGATTCATGGATTATTGGTTTGAACGAGAAGAATGACGATGACAAATCTATAGGTTTTGTCAGTTGGGAGGAATAGCTTGTGCAGGATTTAGAGGGCAAGGTCATACAGACTACTGAAGGAGTTAAATATGTGCTGACAGAGATAGCCGGGGAAGGTGCGCAGGGAGTGGTCTATAATGAGGCCAGCGATAAGTTCCTGATAAAGCTGTATAACAGGAGCAATCCGATTCAAAATAAAAACCGGTTTGATAAACTCAAGTGGCTGATACAGCAGGATTATCCGGATCAGTTCATAAGACCTTTGGCATTAATCGAATCGCCGTATGTCGGCTATGTTATGGAGAAGGTTAAGGGGCACAGTTCGCTGAACAAGCTGCTTGTTCCGGCCAGAGATGTGACCTTCAGCGAATGGTATAACAAGCAGACCGGCGGTCTTAGAAGAAGACTGTTTTTGGCATATAAGATAGCCATGCAGTTTTCCCTGTTGCATGATACTAACAGAGCATACTGTGATATCTCGGGAAATAATATCCTTGTGAACATGGATTCGTCCATTGCCTCGATTTGCATGATAGATATAGATAATATCTATATTCCAGGCGGGGATTCAGGTAATGTTCTGGGAACATCCAGATATATGGCTCCAGAGATAATGAACAAACAGGTTTCACCGGATATTTTTACAGATGCTTATTCTCTAGCGGTAATCTTGTTTGAATTATTGCGTGTTGGACACCCTTATGTTGGAGATATGGTGGAGGATGGAACGCCTGAGCAGCAAACCCAGGCATATTTGGGATTATACCCATATGAAGACAATCCTGATACCGATATTAACAGATCGTCACAGATGCTGCCGATGGATGTTGTCACTACAAATGCATTAAGGAATCTCTTTGCAAGGACATTCATTCAAGGCAAGGACGATCGCATGATGCGTACATCCGCAAGAGAATTTGCCCTTGCCTGCCTGGAAGCTTCAAATCGGGTAATGAAGTGCTCTAATCCTGAATGTAAATGCTGGTTCATAGCAAAGGCTAATGCAAAGAAACAGTATGTATGCCCATGGTGCGACAATGTAAACGACAGACCGCACTTCTTGCAGTTTAAGGACAGATACTATGTATCCAAGATTCAGAAGAAAGAAAAAGAGGTATTCAGCGATAAGACGGTATATTCGTTTGTCCTTAGGGATGAGAAAAATGACATTACAAATAACTATATCTCGAATATGTACATAAAGAGAGATAAATTCTCAAAGCCGATTGATGTGTACTTTACGATTAGAAAGGCTAAGAATGGGAAATTTTACCTGATCAATCCGGGAAATAACGAATTGTACATTCGGAAGAATAAAACCGAAAAATATATACCGGTGATTAAAGGGGCTAATCCGGTTGAACTTGAACGGCGTGACATCATATTCTTTGAGGATCCACAGAATTATATAAAGATTGATATTGATGAACATAGCAGGGGAATTCTTTTTAGGTATGCTTTAGTAATGTAGGAGAGACTAATGAAAGCAGAAGATATAATCTGGGGCGGCAATAATAAAGGTGTCATTCGATTGAAAAACGATATAGGGCTTGAACCCGGTACTTTAGTCAATATTGAGTATGACTACATAAAAGAGGCCTACTATTTAAAAAAGGATATAAAGAGGGTAGATATTTCTGCATCGGAGAACGTGATTGAGATGCTGAATAATATTTATCTCACCGGGAGTGCACCGACTACAATGGTATGGGTCATAGACAGGGAAGAAGACCTCAATTACATCATTGAGATTAAGGTATTCCGTGAAGAAATTACTTTTGGGAAGCTCAATGCAATCAAGATAAAAATCGGCGATGAAGTTATCGATAAAATGCGTGTAAGGGATAAAGAGAGTCCTATTGCGTATTTGGATAATGCTTTCAAATATGGGGATAGGGTTTTTGTAAGGGGATATGGCAGAAAAGGCGCGAGCTTTACAATTCTTTCCGCTGACAGAGCATTGAATGTCCGTCAGATGGGAAATGAGTATATAGCAACAAACCTTGTCAGGTATGACAAATCACGGGCTGATATGGAGGCAGTGTTCATCCTGAAAGGAGATTTGTCTTTTGTGGACTCGTCCAGAAGTGCATTTGTTTCGGGTGAAGTAGCACAAAAAATGGAAGTTATAACATCAAGTGGAGAATACTTTGATATTTGGGATGCGTATAACGATTTGGATAGGATATTTGCGTTCAGACAAGCTACAGAAAATGGAATACTGAAATATTCAGCATGTACCTGCGTTTTGACAGATGCTTTTGAATATTGCTTTACATTGGAAGGATCCGATATTGAAGCATTTCCAGAGGGGACACAGATTGACTGCACCGACAATGATGATATTTTAAAGATTGATACCTTTACGAAGGCAGACCAGATGGGCAACCTGCGGTCTACCTCTATAGGGGTGTTTGACAGGATAGAGAACGGAATGTGCTATATCATTGATCGTGAATACGACAGCAAAAAGAATCTTCCATCACAGGGATATCTTTTTGTATCAGTGGTAGGTGACGCTGTCAGGTTATCGAGACGTGAGAAGGCTAAGGCGGATATTATTACCAAGCAATCGCCAATCAATAATCTTGCAATGATTATTGATAAGGGTGTAGGAACGGATTTTCAGTCAAGACATGAAGCACCGATTACGGGTATGCTTTCGAGAAAATTTGAAGGAAGAGAGTTCAATGAAGAGCAGCGAAAAGCTATAGAGGTAGCAATCAACACTCCTGATATTGCGCTGATATTGGGGCCTCCCGGAACAGGAAAAACAACCGTGATTAAGGCCATTATTGCGCGATTTGAAGAATACTATAAAAAGCATAATGACAAGAATGTTCCTAAGATACTTGTGACAAGCTTCCAGCATGAGGCTGTGGAAAATGTCATTGTAGATATGGAAGGGAATGGATTACCACCTGAAAGAAAAGGTGGAAGGCGAGATGGTACGGATAAAAAGAGCATAAGCATCCGTACATGGCGTGATAAAATTGGGGATTATGTGGGCAGAGAAATTGCAGAGCTGGTTCCAGAGCAAGATACGGCGCATCAAACCCTTAGGGATCAGATTTATGCATGGAAGTCTAAAGGGATGGATGCTGCCGAAGGCTTGGAGCTACTAAAAACGGTGGCGGAAGCAAATAGACTTAAACTCTCAAATAAGCTGAATGAGTCCATTAATGAGATATTGGGGAGGGCCATGGTGCGACCTACAGGACAGAATAAGGAACTCCAGGCAGTGGAGGATGAAGAGCAGGAAGAAATCAAGAAAGTCCTTTTGGCGCAGCGTACAACGCAGGAATCTTATGCAGATGATGGGAAAAAGCAGGCATACGCCCTTAAGCAGTTGATCTTACAGGAAATTGTTGATAATGGTGGGGATACCAGTGTCATAGATGAAGTTTTGAGGACGAAAGGGCAGGATACAAAGGCCCTTAGGGCATATGAGCAGTTTGTTGAGGGGCTGAAGAAAAAATATGTAACTGTCGAGAAGGTTGATACCGCTATTTCCAGTGTTGATTCAGTGGAGCAATGCCTTAAGGAAGTTGATTCTGAATTGGAGAGAGCCCGGCTGGAAAGACTTGAAAACAGAAATGAAGCAACAGCCTATATTCTTCAAAACTTTTTGGACAGTATCCAGGATGAAAAGGAGATTGAGAGGATTATCGAGAAATATGCAAATGTAACGGCGGCGACATGTCAGCAGTCCATGGAAGTAGGGCGTTTTGCAATGAATATGACCTATGATTTAGTGATTGTTGATGAGGCGGCAAGAGCTAATCCTTTGGATCTTCTGATACCGGTTTCGATGGGAAAGCAGGTGATTCTGGTCGGAGACCATAAGCAGCTACCCCATATGCTAGATCCGGATGTTGTAAAGCAGTTTGAAACAGATGAAAAGATGCAGGAGCTTGGAGTGCTTCAGGAAAGCCTGTTTGAGCGTTTGTTTAATATGTTCTCACAATCTGAGGGACGGGTGAAGAGAACAGCCAGATTATCTAAGCAATATAGAATGCATCCTATTATCGGAGAATTTGCCAGCGATAATTTCTATGGCGAGTATAAGCTGGATTCATCTGAGGTAAGAGTTGAGGATAAAACGGCTCATATGAACGGGCTTTATAATGATTGTCCGATTGCCTGGCTGAATCTTGATAAGAATAACTATGGGATGGAAATCGGCCGATGCAGTAAAAAGCGCGAAAAGGAAGCGGCAAGAATCATTAAGGAAGTAAAAAAGGTATTGGCAGTAGATCCCAAAAAGAGCATAGGTATTATTTCATTTTACAAGAGCCAAAGTGATTATCTGAAGGATATTGCAAAAACGGAATTGACTGATGCCCAAAACGACAGGATTGAGATTGGAACAGTCGATGCATTTCAGGGAAAAGAATTTGATGTTGTATTCCTTTCCTGCGTAAGAGCTAATGTTATTGAGCTGGAAGACAGGAGACATAGGATTGGACATATTGATGATCTTAGCCGTTTGTGTGTCTCCTTTACCAGAGCAAGACAGCTGATGGTGGCAGTAGGAGACCGCGAAACAGTTGAGTGCGTTCCAGCGCTTGCCGATTTTATAAGAAGATGCAGAGAAGGAGGCTCTTATTATGAGTAAATTCAAAAATAATCAAAGAGTAATGTCTTTTCGCAAATTCGACAGGTTGGACGGGGATATTTACACGACATATGACATTGCTTGGCCGGTTGAAGCGATAGAGTGCTATGCTAATAAGGTGGCCGAGGGGATGCTGGATGTTCTGGCTGAAACGGTGCTGGAACTGCTGAATGTCAAGGAAATGACACCGGGAAGAATTGCAAATCTTCTTGATGTCAGCTATGAGGTTGTAAATAAAATAATTAAAGATTTATCAAAATCTGAATATCCCTTATATGACGAAAAGGAAAAGTGCGTTACACAGTACGGTATCGAATATATAGAGAAAAAAGACGCAGGTGAATTTTTGGAGGAGAAGGTATTCGGTTATATGTTCGTGAGCCGGATTGATGGAGAGGTTTTTCCCTATTTTATGGAGGGGAAACTGCCATGGCCATTAAGACAGAGTGAGATTCTATATCTTTCATTTGATGAAGAAAGTCAAAGCATGCTGTCAAGCGATAGGGTGCAGTTACTAGATAGAGTGAATCAATCATTTCATAGGTATGGAAGGATTACAAAGGCATCTAAAGAACTTGAGAGAACAGGAACGGACGTAACTATAATTGATTTTATCAAGGAGGAACTTCACGACAGATCATTCCATGAGGAAGAGACTCTTGCGGATGTTGAAGAGGAGAGAAATCTCCGCAATGCCAGAATAAAGCTTTTAAATACTCAGCCAACGGAGCTATACATCAGGTGTAGATTATGTGTTTCAAAAGCTAATCCAGAGAAATTCATCATTGATTCGCCATTTCCACTGAATAATACATCCTGGTATTCAGAATGCTTTCATAGGATGATTGCAAACAATGAGTTGATATATGCTGAAGATGATGACGAGATAGGACTTGAATATTTCTGTGAAGGGATAACAAATCAGTTCTATGTTGATTTCCCTGAGATGCAGTCAAAGGATTTCGAGCATTACATTAAGGCACAGTTCCCGAGAATGCTGTCCTGTTCTATAGCGTCTGAATGCATGGACAAGTACCATGAGGTGTTTAATTTGCGAAATCTTTGCAATGAGCACCAAGTGAAACGCAATGTGATTGTTACAGAGGGAACCAAGGCTCTGGAACTGATTCTGAATAATTATGTTGCCAATACACGTAAGGACGAGATTATACGGAAGTACAGGGACAATATTCAGACTGAAACTGAAATTGAGGATATGCTGGATCGCTTTGGTATCACAGATTGTATGGCGCTCAGGAAAGAGAAGCGTAATCTGGACTATGGAAGAGTGAATATGAATCGTTCAATCATGTCGAATTTCAGGGGATACAGGATGGGATCAACCGTTATAGAAAAATATTTTTACCTTACCGCCGAAGCTTTTTTTAATGAAAACTCAAAGTTCAGAAAGCTTCTGATTAAGGAGGGCTCAGATATTATCAGCTATATTGATTTTATTAATCAGATGAGAAATAAATATGGCGGACATAACGATGGGACGAGAGCGGTAGAGGTTTCAGTAGCTGATTATCAACAATTCTATGAGTATTTTGTAAGATCCACAAAGATTTTGCTTGATTACATCGATTAAGGGGGGTTGAAATGGGAAAAAGGAAAGGAAATAATAGGAATGCAAAATCAGCACAGCCGTCAGCATCAAAGACAGCTGCCAGCACTCCTAATTCTTCAACAAATTCTAACGGCCTCTCGGATGAAAATCAAAAATTGTTGGAACTTGCCAGGAAAGCAAAATTGGCTTCGGAATCTGAGTTGGAAGAGTTTAAATCCATACTGATGGATGAATATTCAAAAGAATATGATGAGAAAAAGGCAAACATGGATCAGGAACTGGAAGCAGAAAAGAAGGCTCGGAAAAAAGAATTTGAGGATTTGCTGAAAAAGGAACACGAAGAAGCTGTTGCCGAGAACGAGCGTCTCCAAAAGGAAGTAGGCGACCTTGAAAAAAAGATTTCATCCCTTGAAAAGAATGCTGAGAAAATTGAGAATGAGCAAAAAAAGATTCTGGATGGTGCTCAAAAAGAAGCAGGTGGCATAATTGAAAAGGCAAAGAAAGAAGCAGATAAGCAGAATGAAGAATTACTGAAAGCAATAAAGGACAAAAAGAAGGAACTTGATGAGAGAGAAGAGACTATCGAAGATAGGGAGATTGAGCTGGACGGAAAAGAGAGAGCTTTGAAGATTAAAGAAAAGAGAGTGCAAAAGCAGGCCTTAATATACGAAAACGCCAATCCCGATGCAGTAGCGTCTCTCGAAAAAGCGCTAGAGCTTCGTGCTAACCAGCTTGAATCTGTCCGACATGAATTTGAAGAAGCCCAGATGGAGCTGAACAAAATAAGGATACGAATGATTCGCTCGGAAGGCGTTTCCCCAGAAGAGCTACAACAGGAAAATGATGCTCTGCGTAAGAAAATTGAGGAGCTTGAGGACAAATGCAGCCGGTTTACGCAACAGCAACTGAATGAAATGCTCGCAGCGTATGAGTCGAAGGATGAATGGCTTACACAGATTAGAAATCTTCAGAACGATAATGCGGCAAAAGGACTTGAATTAACACGGCTCAATAACTCCATATGTGAATATGAGCAGCTTAAGGCACAGTTGGATCTTCTCCGGACACTGAACGAGCATTTAAGGGCGGAATTGAACAACACTAAACGTATGCTGGAGAGTAATGTAGGAGAAATATGTCCGGCATTGACGGCGATTGATGTTGATGAATCAGCTAATACTGGAGATAGCTATGTGCGTTTTGGAGAACGTCAGAGCAGTAAGAATGAAGGCATCACAAACCTAAAGGGTCTTGTGGATCATGTCAGAAGGTATGCGGCCGCACAGTCCAAACCGCTCTATTATTCAGAGCAGGATATGCGTGCCTTTATTGCTGGTCTTGCTGCATCACCGTTATCGATTCTTCAGGGTATGTCCGGAACCGGAAAAACCAGCTTGCCGAAGATTTTTTGCGAGGCTGTTTTGGGCGAAATCTGTGTTGTCCCGGTTGAATCTTCATGGAGAGATAGAAATGAATTGTTGGGTTACTATAATGACTTCAGCAAGAAATTTACTGCAAAAGAGTTCACATGTAATCTGTACCGTGCAGGATGTGAAAGATATGAGGACACTATCTATTTTATAGTGCTTGATGAGATGAATCTTTCACGTGTGGAGTATTATTTTGCCGATTTCCTTTCCGTATTGGAAGACAAGAAGGAAAATTGGGTTATTCGTCTGGTAGACACTGACATGAGGCAGTTGCCGACTGAGATTACGGAAGAGGTAATAAAGGCTATTGAAAAGGATAAATCTGATGAAGCAAGGGAACTGGAAGAAATAGTTTCAAAGCTTTATCCAGAGAATAACACATTATCTGATGACGCAAATTCCACAGTATCCGGGGGCGATAAGCTTAAGCTCATAAAGTACCTTGCTGACAAGAGATTTAAGAATAAAACAAAGACCAGAAGCCTCGTTGGCGGTCCTCAGCATCTGATTGACGGAAAAACTATTCGGATACCGAGAAATGTGTGGTTTATTGGTACCGCGAACAGGGATGAATCGACATTTGAGATTACTGATAAAGTATATGACCGAGCACAGGTTCTGAATTTTAATACCAGAGCTACAGGTACAAGGCTTGATGCAGAGGTGCCAAGGATATTCCTTACATATGGGGAATTGAGCAAAATGTTCATGAATGCTACAAATAGTAAGAACTGTGCTTTCAAGGCGGAAGAAAGCGAGCTTCTGAAGGAGATTGAAAGCATACTAAAATCAAGCTTCAGGATATCATATGGTAATCGTATTCAGGATCAGATGAATATATTCGTTCCAGTTTATATAGCAGCTGGAATTTCTGCTGCAAATGGACGGATAGATGAAAAGATGAAGACGACTCTGATTAACGAAGCAATCGACTTTCAGCTTACAAATAAAGTGTTAAGAAAACTGGAATATGAGGAATTAAGCAAGGAAGCGGCACAAAAACTGAGAGCGATCTTTGAAAGAAATGGTCTTGTACGTGCAAAGGATTTTATAGACTGGAAAACCGGAGGGATTGAAAACTGATGGCTATGACGGTAACCTATGTTGACAGACAAAAGAATAAAAAGACTTTGTCACCGGAGCTTACCAGTTATGTTTTGCCGGATTCAGGTAAGCTTTTGATTCGGGAAATAGCTTCCTCACATATTTATATTAACGGCGATTCCTATGAGGTTGAGAACAAGGCAAGAGATATAGAAATCAAGGATTGTCCTCTCGAAATCGAGGCTGATGGAAGTGTATATAGCATCAGAGTATTGTGCGGTCAGTGTAGGGATGAAACAAAATTTGATTACAACACTTTAAGGACAGCGTTCTCAAATAAGCTGGTACAGGGACGAATGGATGAGGATATTCTTTTCTCTGCCATATCGGAGGATTTGGATACGCTGAAGATATCCCTGTGCACCTTTAATCGTAAATTTGAATCCATCACAAAGGATTATGATGTGGCGGCTATGGAGGAATGCACAAATCAATTACCGCATATTTTTCAGAAGCCCAAGCAGCATTTAAAACAAATAAATGAAATCCGTCCTGCTGCTGTTGTATCAAGAATCGGACAGGAATCGATTCGACACCTTGCCTCCCACAGCGAACACTGGAAAGGAATCAAAGCGAGCGGGCTTGTTCCGGAAAGACTTCTGGCAAGAACACTTGAGGATGATTTTGCAATATACGAAAATGTTGCTGTTAAATCAATCGTCGATCAACTCTATAAGGAAATGAAGGTGCTAAGCGAAGAAAACATAGATTGCTCAATGCAGATGGATATAGATGATGGACATGCGGTCAGCGGTGAACAGAAAACATATTTTCATGCACGCGATCTTCTCCTTAAAGGTATGGATAATGAAAGCGTTGCCTATAATCAAATGCTCTTAGAGGATCAGCGTGAGCATATAACCAACATTCTGGAGAAATTGTCCAAGTGCAGATCCACCCCTTTGTACAGAACGCTGAAGCGTCAGAGACCTATAAAAGGGAAGCTAAAGAAGACCAATATCTTCATGATGGATAAATACTATAAATATGCATATGAGTTATCTGAATTAATGCTTAACCGGCAAGAGGTTAATCCATATGAGGCTGTTCAGGATATCACAGGAGAGTATGCGCTGTTTTGCAAAATTCTATTTATCTTTGCGCTAAGATATTTTAATTTTAAACTTTCAGATTTGACAGAAGAAATATTTGAAGGCGAAAAGCTTTTGAATATTACTTATAATTTTAAAAAGTGGCATATTATTCTGTCAGATTATAATGTGGCATCGCTGGATATTAATGGGTTTTGTCTTGAAATGTATGTTGATAATCCAATAGAGGTTAATTGCGGTCCTATTGATATTAACGGTGCAACCATATCGCGTTTTTCTGGCGTGCGTGCATCTGGTAACATGCTTGTCTTTGACCGACCTTGGAGTAATCAGGAACAAGAGAATCTAATCCGTGAATTGAAGAAAACCTGGCCTAAGAACAAGACGGCATGGCCTGCAGATTTCAAGATGAAACTGGTTGCCGCTTTCCATAACGCAAATACAGAATCAAGAAGATGCTTAATGCTACCATGGAAATATATCGTGCCTGATAATATCGAGGAGATTTCCCAACTGAAGAGTATCCTTTTGGGTAAGCTGAAGAATGAGTCCTTTGATATGGTTTATATTCTTACGGCATCAAGACCGAATGAGCTCGTCAATATTGAGGATCAGACTGTTCTTAATGGCCTTTTGACATATGGAAAAGCAAATGATGCTACGGGGCAGATAAAGTCATGTTATGCTATCCTTCCTATAGGGATTGGAGATATAAATTCCTACAGAAGGTATACAAAGATATTATTGGATCATATGATAGCTCTTGATTGTGAAAGAGATGTATGTCCAATATGTGGTGATAAGCTTTTTGCCGGTAAGGGTGAACAAAATAATATATTCGGCTGTTGTACATGCGGGTTTGAAATAATTGATACACAGTGCAGTAGCTGCAAGCGCAGATTCCCTTATACAAGATACATTCTACCGAAAACCACATCGGTAAGAATAGATAATCCCGGATTTAGAGTTATGGCAAGGGAAAACGAGCTGGGGTTTAAGAATATTACGGGGGTACGTTTGGAAGGCGGAACAATACATCCAATCTGTCCGTATTGCGGGAAATAAGAGCATCCTGACTGTTTTTCCCGTGGGCTCTGTCTACACCCGGCCTCTAGAATAAGATTGGGTTTTGTGGCAATATTATAGATGCCGATGGAAAAGGCTGGGGACAGCAGCGCTTCTCCGCTGTGCGCGGTCCTAGGCTTTCCTAATGATAGGGAACCTGCATATTATCAGAAAGTGGTTCGGGGTGTGCCGCGGAATGCAGGATGGTTTTCTGAAAGCGCTGCTTTCCGATGATTTGGAGGGAATGAACGATTATATGAACGAGGTGTCCGGTGAAATGTTCAGCAGTTTCGACACCGGAAAGAAGCCCTCAGAGAAAGCGCAACCGGAGCGGTTTTATCACGGGTTTGTATTGGGGCTTCTGGCTCAGCTGCAGAATCGCTATGTCATAACTTCCAACAGAGAGGAGCGGAAAGCAAGCTGCACTTGCTTGGGACGGTATGATATCATGATAGAACCGAAGCAGGCGGGAGATGCCGCATTTATCATCGAATTCAAGGTAGTCCACGCAAAAAGAGGAGAAACTCTGGAAGACGGAGTAAAGGCCGCGTTGCAGCAGATTGAGGGGAAGCGGTATGAAGCTGTGCTGTTAAGCAGAGGGATTGAGCCCGGAAAGATTAGGAAGTATGGATTTGCCTTTGATGGGAGCCAGGTGCTGATTGGGAGAGCGTGAAGAGAGTTTGGGAGGCATGGTACGGCTAATATTTATCTGCCAGAATGGACTATATGGCAAGGGAATAATGTTTGTCAGATAGCTGATTTAAAGAAATAGAACCTAAAATACAAAAAATTTAAAAAACTTTTAGTCCATACTTGACATCAGCAGACGACGGCCCGCACCCCTGCTATACGGAGCAGCTGTTGGACGGATTGAAAGAGCGTGGAGTGGTAGCTACGTTTTTCGTAACGGGGGAGCATGCGGAATTACATCCGGATATTATCGAGAAAATGTTTGAAGAGGGGCATTTAATTGGAAATCATACATACAGTCATATCCAGCTGACCAAGAGCAACCGGGAGAAATTCAAAGAAGAACTAATCAAGACCAATGAAGTATTGAAGGAAATCACCGGGGAGGAAGTACAGTATGTGCGGCCTCCCTATGGTTCCTGGGATAAAAGCTTTGAGAAGGAGCTGAATATGTTCCCGGTGCTCTGGACCGTGGATCCGCTGGACTGGAGTTCCCGGAACGTGGGGCGGATTACAGAGAAAATCGTCAGCAAGACCGGGGAGAACGACATTATTTTGATGCATGATTATTATGATACTTCCGTGACTGCGGCGCTGAAGGCTATTGACGAGTTGCTGGAGGAGGGTTATACCTTTGTGACGGTGGAGGAGATTTTGTTTGACTGACCGGCGGGGGGATGAGGACATCATTCACAGTATTTTGTGAGAAGTGCACGGATTGCGGAAAACTGATAACAAGCAGGGACAGCGTTTATGAATGTGACGGATGCGGGAAAAGCTATGAGAAGATTACTCTGATACGGAATCGGAAAGTAGCGGATGGACTGATTGTCGCCGGGGCCACAGGGACCAATGTGAACGATGTGGCAGTTCTGGTCATAAAGAGACAGTGAGTATGTGAGACGTTACCAAGAAACAGAGAAATGAGAGAGCATGCCAGAAAAATGGGTGACAACCAGGGAGCAGTATGTTATACTGTGAAGCTGTATAAGAGACAGGGGTATAATCAATAGAAAAAGGATTTGCTCCTGTGCGAGAGTAAAAAAGTTTGACAAAAGAGAGGATGAAAGTATGAAAAACAATTTGCAACTTTCAGAAGCTGCTTTCCAGCTGGACGGAAAGATGCCGCTGCGTCAGGCGATTCCCCTGGGGCTGCAGCATGTGCTTGCCATGTTCGTGGGCAATCTGACGCCGCTGCTCATCATTACCGGAGCCTGCGGCATTGCCAGCGGCGAATTCGCAAGTCTTCAGCTGAGCCTTTTGCAGAACGCCATGCTGATAGCAGGTATCGTCACGCTGGTACAGCTTTTCGCAGTCGGGCCTATCGGCGGCAAGGTCCCCATCATCATGGGCACTTCTTCCGGCTTCATCGGCGTGTTCAACAGCGTGGCCGCCACCATGGGAGGCGGCGTCATTGCCTATGGCGCCATTATGGGGGCCTCTATTATAGGTGGTCTGTTTGAGACGATTCTGGGATTTTTCCTGAAACCCCTGCGCAGGTTCTTCCCCGCGGTGGTCACCGGCACGGTGGTGCTGTCCATTGGCCTGAGCCTGATCTCCGTGGGCATCAATTCTTTCGGCGGCGGGAACAATGCCGCTGACTTCGGCTCTGTGGAAAACCTGTGCCTGGCGATTTTCGTGCTGGTGATGATACTGGTGTTCAAGCATGGCACGACAGGATTCTTAAGCTCTTCTTCCATTCTGCTGGGCATCATCTGCGGCTATGCTGCAGCCGTTGTCATGGGCTTCGTACTGCCCGTTACCGGCGTCACGGCGGAGGGCGTGGAATATACCAGGGCATGGGTGCTGAACTGGCAGAAAGTGGCCGATGCGGCCTGGTTTGAGATTCCCAGACTGATGCCTGTGAAACCTGTGTTCGATATGCGGGCCATCATCCCGGTTCTGATTATGTTCATTGTCACCGCAGTGGAGACAGTGGGAGATATCTCCGGCGTCATGGAGGGCGGCTTAGGCCGGGAAGCTACGGACAGGGAGCTGTCCGGCGGCGTCACCTGTGACGGCCTGGGTTCCGGCTTTGCGGCGCTGTTCGGCGTGCTGCCCAATACCTCTTTCAGCCAGAACGTGGGTCTGGTTGCCATGACCAAGGTGGTGAACCGATTCGCCCTGGCAACCGGCGCTGTTTTCCTGATTCTGTGCGGTCTTTGTCCCAAGCTGGGAGCCCTGGTGTCCATCATGCCCCAGTCCGTTCTGGGCGGCGCTGCGGTGATGATGTTCTCCTCCATCGTAATCAGCGGTATTCAGCTGATTACCAAGGAGCCCCTTACTCCCAGGAATCTGTCCATTGTGGCGGTGGCGCTGGGCGTGGGCTACGGCATGGGCGCGAACACGGGCATTCTGGCACATACGCCCCAGACCGTTCAGCTGATTTTCGGCGGCTCCGGTATTGTACCTGCCGCCATGGTGGCGATTCTGCTGAATATCCTGTTGCCTAAGGATAAGAAAGAAGCGAAGTAGCTTTATTGTGCAGGCAGGGATTGCTCCGCCAAAAATGTCAAATCTTCCGGCGTGTCGATATCCATAAGTTCATATTTGTCCCGGACAGGTGTCGTGTGCACCTGTCCGGGATATTTTTTCAGCACAAAGCCGCCGCCCTTTCCCTCAGGGAGCGTCAGAAGTTCCGGAAAAGCCCATGCCGGGAACAGCACAGGGGAACCGACGGCATCTTCAAAGGCGGTGCGCCAGATCCCCTCTTTTTCATGGAAAGCGCTCAGGGCGAGGGAAGCCACGGTGTCCCATCGCAGCAGCGGCTGGTCTCCGGGGCAGAACATGCAGCTGTCGATGTCCGGGAGGATGGCCTGGAGCCCCAGGCGGACAGTATCGCTGCGGTAGGGCAGGTCATGGAAAATCACATCGATATTCTGTCTGCGGCACAGTTCCCTGACTGCCGCATGTCTTGTGACTACGATGCGTAGTCTGAAAATGCTTTCCGTGGCATCCAGAGTCCATTGCAGTAAGGGCTTTCCCCGAAAATCGGCCATCAGCTTATTATCGCCGAAACGTCTGCCCAGGCCGGAAGCCATGATGACACAGCCCGGGTTCCCAAAGGGGGAATCCAAATCTACCAGAAAAACATCGTCACGGCGGCATAGTTCCTCTAAAAAAGGCAGCGTTTGCGTTCGGACTACGGCGATGAGACGCTTTTTTTCCATCAGACGCAGAATCTCATCGCAGTATTCCGGGCATACGGTTTCCGGATATCCGATTTCGTCAATGGAAATCCATTCGCTGTCCGTTTCCGCACACTGCCGCGGGGAAGCGGTTCCAAGGAGGCGGAATCCGGCGGGAGAGAGCCGGGACAGCAGCGTGGTCTTACCGCTTTTCCTGGCTCCTGTGAGAATCAAGTGACGTTTACGGCTGTTCCGGAAAGAATTCCAGATACAGTCTGCGGTTAGCCTGTATGCAGGCGTCTCGGTAGGACTCATATCGGTTCAGAAGCTCCTTTCCTTGAGGCGTTACGCGGCTCCCGCCCCCGTTTTTTCCTCCGGCGGCGCGGACGGCCAGGGGGAAGCCCAGGGCGGTTTCAGCGTTTTTCAGTATCTTCAGGGCTTTGGTATAGGCCATGCCCATGGAGGCTGCGGCGGCCCGGAGAGACCCTGTTTCTTCCACGCCGTGGAGCAGCCGGGCCGGCCCCTCTCCGAAGAACTTTTGTCCGTTGTCGTCCATTAGACGGATTCGTGTTACTGGTTTCATAAGAACTTCTCCTTGCAGTGGTTTTGCCGCATGGCAGATAGTTTGAGCCGTGGATAGGAGAGGGATATTCCGGCTATGCCTCTTCCCGGAGCATCACCAGATGCTCCCGGCCGCTGCGGGCCGGCAGTCTGGCCAGGCTGATTTGTCCGTAAATCTGCTCCAGCAGTTCTTCCATCCGGGGGAGGGAATCCGTCCCGGGGGAAAGAGTCCCCAGAATCTTACCCTCCGAGAGCAAAAGCAGCCTGTGGCAGTAATTTAATGCCAGGGAGGGGTCATGGAGGGTCACTATGGCGGCTCTGGCATCCTCTGACAGCCAGCGCCTTAGGCGTTCCAGCATCTGGTAGCGGAATCGGAAATCCAGCGCGCTCTCAGGTTCATCCAGCAGCAGGAGATGTCCCTCGCAGCAGAGGGCACGGGCGAAGATGCAGAGCTGTTTCTGCCCCTCGCTGAGAGTTTGATAATTCTGCTGCTCTTTTCCCTCCAGACCGGCCAGCGCCAGGGCTTTGCGGCCTTTCTGTTCCATGGAGGCGGTGGGGCGCTCCAACAGGCCGAGCCAGGGATTGAAGCCCATGAGAACCACATCCAGAACAGAGATGTCAATGGAGATTCCGCTTCTCTGCGGAATGTAGCTGCAGCGCTGCGAAAGCTGCCTGGGATTCAGCTTTTCCAGTGTCGTTCCCTCCAGGATACAGCTGCCGGTATGGGGCAGAATTCCGCAGATGGCTTTCAGCAGGGTGGTCTTGCCGCTGCCGTTGGCCCCCAGGACGCCCGCCAGGCAGCCGCTGTCCACAGAGAAGGACAGGTGGTCTATTATCTCTTTTTTGCCGTATCCGGCAGTCAGGTCTTCAACAGTGAAAAAATCCATTGGCTATGATTCCCGTATCTTTTTTAGTGTTTTTTTGTCTGCCTGCGGATGAGCAGGATTAAAAAGGGCGCTCCCAGCAGGCTGGTGAATATGCTCACAGGCAGCTCCGTGGAAGCCGCGCTGCGGGCCAGGATGTCCGCTGCCATGAGCAGGGAACCTCCCGCCAGACCGCTGAGCAGCATGGTGGCCTGGCGGTTATCCTTTGTCAGGAGCCTTGCCCCATGGGGAGCCAGCAGGCCGATGAAACTGATCAGCCCGGTGAGGCTTATCACGGCGGATACAGTGAGGGTTGCCGTAAGCAGTACGAAAAGCCGCAGCTTCCCCACGCTGACGCCCAGCATCCGGGCTTCGCCCTCCTCGCCGGACAGCAGGATAATCTGGCGGTGGAGAGGAAAAAGCACCGCCAGGCAAAGGGCGCAGAGGAGCAGGTTCCCGCCCGTGGAGTAGCCGCTGATGCCGTTAAGGCTGCCCATGATCCAATATTCGATGGAGGCCAGCTGCCGTTCCGGATCCGCGGTGAGCTTCAGGCACATCAGGACCGTCTGGGCCAGGGAATGGACGGCGATTCCGGCCAGTACGATGGTATTTTTGGAGCCGCTTTTGTCCAAAGCAGAAAGGGCCAGTACGATGACTACCGCCAGAAGCGCACCAGTAAAGGAAGAAGCCGTCACGGCGGCAGCTCCGGAGAAAAACAGAATGCCTGCCGCCGCGCCTGCGCTGGCGCCGGAGGAGACCCCGATGATATCCGGGGATGCCAGGGGATTACGGAAGACAGTCTGGTAGACGAAGCCCGCCGCGCCCAGGGCAAATCCGCCTACAGCGCCCACGCAGGTCCTGCTGGCCCGAAGGGTCCAGAACACCCGCAGCTGCAGTTCATTGCCGGCTGCCAGCTCCCGGAGGGATAAGGGATATTTCCCCACGAACAGACTGGCCGCGAACAGTACCGCCATGGCAAGAGCGCCAAGTACGCACATGACTTTGGCTGCTCCGGTTCTCCTGCCCATCAGTCAGAGCAGCTTTCGCTGTATGCAAAGCCATAGAAAGTCTCATAGTATTCGTCGATCGCCCCGGCGCAGTCGGCTTCCGTGCACAGGTCAGGGTGCAGGATGCCGGAGAGCCACACAGAGCCTAAGATGCCGCCGGGCACAGGGCTGTCCCAGGCTTCGGCATTGCCGGGCATCTGATAGACATTGCCGTCTGCCACGGCAGAGCAGCCTGCCAGGTTCGGGTCTGTGAGCACATCCGCTATGCTGTATTCCGCATCCGAGGCGAGGATGATGTACTCAGGATTCCAGGCAAGGAGCTGTTCGTAGCTTATCTCCACCCAGTAGCTGTCCGTGATTTCGGCAGCCGCATTGGCACCGCCTGCCAGACTGATCATATCGGATTGGTACATGGCGTCTCCCGCGGTGGACAGCATGCTGGAATTGCCTGCCAGATAGACGCGGGGAGTTTCCGCATGGGCCAGGGCCTGCGACAGGCGTTCTTCCTGGGCGGCGGTGAAGTCCAGCAGGGCCTGGGCCCGGGATTCGGTATCCGTAGCGGCCGCCACCAGATGAATCATTTCGGTGAGCAGCTCCCGGTCTTCCGGGTTCACCAGCAGGACAGAAATGCCCAGGTCTTCCAGCGTCCCGGCGGCATCCTGGAGCTTGAGCGGCAGGATGACCAAATCCGGCTCCAAAGCGGCGCAGCCTTCCAAATCGAATTCTTTCGCAGAACCTACATTGGGCAGGCCGGTCAGTTCCGGAGCGCTGAGCCTGTAGATGGCCCGCTTGTCAGCCTTGGCTTCTATACCTGCGATTTTGTCTTCCAGATTCAGGGCAATCAGGAGGCTGGTGGAGATATAATAGCCGCTGACCAGCTTCTGGGGTTCCTCCGCAATGGTCACCTGGCGGCCCGCCTGATCGGTGAGGGTGATGGGGTAGTGAGGGGCAGAGTCATCAGAAGCTTCATCGGACGACATATCGTCCTGGGCAGAGTTTTCGATGGATTCCGTGGAAGACTCTGTGAGAGCGTCGGAAGCAATGGTTCCGGGAACGGAGGAACCGGAGCCTGATTCCATAGATTCGTCTTTACCACAGGCAGCTATGGACAGAGTCATTGCAATAGCCAGCAGTAGGGAAAGTAACTTTTTCATAATTGATCTCCTCTTCGTTATAGTTTTGAAAATACAACGCTACTATTATAACAAGCCATCTTTTCAAAAGCAAGATGTACTGCTATAATAGAATCAAAGAACAGATTCTATTCTCAAAGAGCTATATATGGAGACAAAGCATATCCGGAAGGAGTATTCGCCGTGATCAATATACAGAAATATGTCCGGGCGGAAAGCCTTGAAGAGGCGTACCGGCTGAATCAGAACAGGCAAAATCGGGTTCTTGGCGGCATGTTGTGGCTGAAAATGGGAAATGGAAACGTGAACACCGCCATTGACCTCTGCGGGCTGGGACTTGACACGATTCAGGAGACCCGGGAGCAGTTTGCCATCGGCGCTATGGTTTCTCTGCGCCAGATAGAGCTTCATGAGGGACTGAACGCCTATACCCGGGGGGCTGCGGCGGCAGCCGTGCGGGATATCGTGGGGGTTCAGTTCCGAAACCTGGCCACGGCAGGAGGCAGCATCTGGGGACGGTTCGGCTTTTCCGATGTGCTGACGGTTTTCCTGGCCATGGAGACTTATGTGGAATTGTACAAGGGGGGCATTCTGCCGCTGGAGCAGTTTGCGGCCATGAAATATGACAGGGATATTCTGGTCCGTATTATCGTGAAGAAGACTCCCGGGGACTTTGCCTATAGAACCATGCGGAATCAGCGGACGGATTTTCCTGTGATTGCCTGCGGGCTGTCCCGGATAGGCGGAGAGTACCGGGCCGTAATCGGCGCGAGGCCGGCCAGGGCCATGGCAGTCCGGGATGAGAGGGGATTCCTTTCCGGCGGCCTTACGGAGGAGGGCTGCAGGGCCTTTGCCGGATATGTGGCAGAAACGGTTCCAACGGAAAGCAATATCCGCGGCAGCGCTGCCTACCGCACCCATCTGATTCGGGTGCTGACGGAGAGAAATCTTGCGGAACTGAGAGGAAGACGGTGATGGAAATAACGATAAAATTAAATGGAAAAAACGTAACCGCTCATATAGAGGCTGACCATCTGCTGATTGATTTTTTGCGCAGCCATGGGTGCGTAAGCGTAAAACGGGGCTGCGAGACCTCCAACTGCGGACTGTGCACGGTGCTCATGGACGGAATCCCTGTGCTTTCCTGCTCCGTGCTGGCGGCCCGGGCGGACGGACATGAGGTACAGACCCTGGAGGGGCTTCAGGAGGAGGCGGAAGAGTTCGCAGGCTTCATTGCGGACCAGGGCGCCGACCAGTGCGGTTTCTGCAATCCGGGGCTGGTGATGAATACGATTGCCCTGCTCCGGGAGAATCCTGACCCAACTGACGATGAAATCCGCGCTTTTCTGGCGGGAAATCTGTGCCGCTGTTCCGGCTATGACGGACAGCTTCGGGGGATCCGGAATTATCTGGACAGCCGCAAATAATTGCAGGACACAGCAAAGCAAAGAAATGAGGATTCCTATGGAACAGAAAGAATATAAATCTATCAATAAATCCGTCCGCAAAAAAGACGCCATGCAGCTGCTTCTGGGAAAGGCGGTGTATATGGACGATATCGCGCCTGGTGACGCGCTGGCAGTAAAGCTTCTGCGCAGTCCCCACGCCAATGCCATTGTCCGGGAAATCGACACGTCGATTGCAAAG
The DNA here is from genome assembly GCF_943193215.1 of Acetatifactor aquisgranensis. NCBI lineage: Bacteria > Bacillati > Bacillota > Clostridia > Lachnospirales > Lachnospiraceae > Acetatifactor > Acetatifactor aquisgranensis. The sequence continues at coordinate 85,477 of NZ_CALPDH010000017.1, forward strand.
AAAGTGCCGGGAATCGTGGATATCTATACCTGGGAGGACGTGCCCTCCACCAGGTTCGCCATTGCGGGACAGACCTATCCGGAGCCCTCTCCCTATGACCGCCTGATCATTGACCGCCATGTGCGCTTCGTGGGAGACGCGGTGGCCATTATCGCGGCGGAGTCGGAAAAAGCCGCCTGCAGGGCCATGAAACTGATCAAGGTGGAATACGAAGTGCTGGAGCCGGTTCTGGATTTCCGCACAGCCAGGGACAATTCCGTCCTGGTGCACCCCGAGGAGGACTGGTATCCGCCCTGTGAAGTGGGCGGCGACAACAGACGCAACCTGGTGGCCAGCGACACCAGCTCCCAGGGGGATGTGGAGGCGGTGCTGGAGCAGTGCCATATCCGGCTGGACCGCACTTTCCATACAAAGGCTTTCAATCAGGCCATGATGGAGACTTTCCGCACCTATACCCGTCTTGACCGCTACGGACGGCTTCATGTGGTGTCCTCCACGCAGATAGTCTTCCACTGCCGCCGCATCCTCTCCCGGGCCCTGGGCATTCCAAAGAGCCGGATTCGGGTGGAAAAGCCCCGAATCGGCGGCGGATTCGGAGCCAAACAGACCGCGGTCTGCGAAGTCTATCCCGCTTTTGTGACCCTGCGGACCGGGAGAGCGGCCAAGCTGATCTACACCCGGGAAGAGGCCCAGATCGCAGGTTCTCCCCGGCATGAGATGGAAATCCGCGTGCGCCTGGGAGCCGACAGGGACGGCAGAATCCGTGCGCTGGACTTATATACCCTGTCCAATACCGGCGCCTACGGAGAGCATGGCCCGACTACGGTGGGCCTTTCCGGCCACAAATCTATCCCGCTGTATACAGGCGGCCTGGAAGCCTGGCGGTTCGGCTATGATGTGGTATACACGAACACCTGTGCAGCCGGCGCCTACCGGGGCTACGGTGCGACACAGGGAATCTTCGCCCTGGAGACCACGGTCAACGAGCTGGCGGAGAAGCTGGGAATAGATCCCACAAAGCTCCGTGACCGGAACATGGTCAGGGAGGGCATGCGCATGCCGGCTTATTATGACGAGACGGCCAATGCCTGCGCCCTGGACCGCTGTATGGAGCATTGCAGGAAAATGTTCTGCTGGGAGGAGAAGTACCCCGTCAGGGATATGGGGAACGGAAAGGTCCGGACGGCCGGTGTGGCCATGGCCATGCAGGGCTCCGGAATCTCCCATGTGGACGTGGGCTCCGCCACTGTCAGGCTGGACGAGGACGGCCACTATAATCTCCTCATCGGAGCGGCGGACATGGGCACCGGCTGCGATACGATTCTGGCCCAGATGGTGGCCGAGTGCATGGAATGCGATGTGGAAGATGTGGCTGTCTTTGGCGCGGATACCGACGCCTCGCCTTACGATTCCGGATCCTATGCCTCCTCAACCACTTACATCACCGGAAAAGCCGTGGAAAAGGCCTGTGGGGATCTGAGGAAAAAGATTTGTGCCATCGCTGCCGAAATGATGGAATGCGATGTGGAAGAAGTGGCATTTGAAAGAAACCAGGTGCGCAGCGTCAAAACGGAGCAGACGGTCAGCCTGTCGGACATCGCTTACAGGACCCAGGCGTTCAGTTCGAAATCCGCAGAGGCCAGCGCCACCCATTCGTCGCCGGTGTCCCCGCCGCCCTATATGGTGGGCATGGTGGAGATTGAGCTGGACAGGCTCACAGGGCAGGTGACCATACTGGATTACATGGCTGTAGTGGACTGCGGCATTCCCATCAATCCCGCTCTGGCGCGGATTCAGGCGGAAGGGGGCATCGTACAGGGGATTGGGCATACGCTTTTTGAGAATGTGCATTACGACCGAAAGGGCTGCCTGGCGGAGTCCTCTTTCCTGCAGTATAAGTTGCCCACCCGCCTGGACATGGGCAGACTTCGGGTGGAGTTTGAGAACAGCTATGAGCCCACCGGACCTTTTGGGGCGAAGTCCATCGGCGAGATTGTCATCAACACACCGGCCCCGGCCATTGCCCACGCCATCTACAGGGCCACGGGAGTCTGGCACAGGGAGCTGCCCATCACTCCGGAGCAGATTCATGTAAACATTGACATTAAACCGTAAAAAGCTTAAAATATGGGAAAACAGCTTGGAGGTGGGAGGATGCAGATATCCAGCCGGTTCACGATTGCCATCCACATATTTGCCTGTATGGAAACCTTTGGAAAGGATTATAAGATTACCAGCGATTTCCTTGCATCCAGCATCAATGTCAACCCGGTCATCATACGGAAGATTCTTTCCCAGCTGAAAAACGCCGGGCTGATTGAGGTGGCCCGGGGGACAGGGGGCACGACGGCGGCCAGGCCCATAGACCAGATTACATTTTATGATGTATATCTGGCGGTAGACCTGCTGGAGGAGGGGGAGCTGTTCCATTTCCATGAAAATCCCAACCCGGACTGTCCGGTGGGAAGAAATATCCATACTGTGCTGGACGGCAAGCTCGTGGATATCCAGGAGGCCATGGAAAATGAAATGAAGAAATATACGATTGCGGATGTGGCGGATGGCCTGAAGCATTGCCCCGGTATCGCGGGATAGAGAGAGGCGCTTTGTGATCGGTTCTGCCGTCACAGAGTGCTTTTTCCTTAAAAAGCAAATAAGCGGCGGGGATATTTTGGACTTGATAAATCATATCCGATCAATGATTTCGCGCTGATTCCCCGCTACGCCGTGCTGGACTACCGTGTGACCACCGGCCTGCCCGGGCAGATTACGGCCACCACCGGGATGGACGCGCTGACCCACGCGGTGGAGGCCTACATCGGAGGCAGCACCACGAAGCTGACCCGCAGGATGGCAGAGGAGGCGGTATGCCGGATAAGCTTGTGTACGGAGGCGAGGCGGATTCGGACAGACTGCGGATCGCGCCTACAGTGATGGACAATGTGACCGGGGAGGACGCGGTGATGCAGGAGGAGATTTTCGGCCCCATCCTGCCGGTGCTTACCTTTGATGAAATCGGGCAGGCTTTTGATTTTGTGCGGGGGAGAGAGAAACCGCTGGCTGCCTATCTGTTTACGAGAGATAAAAATACGGAAAAACGATTTCTGGAGACAGTGTCTTTCGGCGGAGGATGCGTGAATGACACCATCATGCATCTGGCCACATCCCGGATGGGTTTCGGAGGCGTTGGGAACAGCGGAATGGGTTCCTATCACGGGCGGAAGAGCTTCAAGACTTTCACCCACGAGAAAAATGTCCTGAAAAAATACGGCTGGATCGACATGCCTTTGCGGTACCAGCCGTATAACAGGAAAAAAGATGGATTGATTCGTATGTTCCTGAAATGACAGTCCTGAAAAACAGTCATATGTACTAATTGCGGACACATGCCAGAATGACTTTGACTGGTGCTCCATCAGTGGAACAGATTCGGTATGCCCCGGCAGCCTCGGGAACGATGCAGGTCTCCGCATAGTGCAGTTCCAGAGGCGGGAACCCGGCAGTTTCGCTGATAAGCGTGACGGATTCCCCCTCTACCAGATTCATCACATGGTCATGATTCCGAATACAGGATTCTCCGTAAGGTCTCGCCGGATGGTTTCATCGATTTCTTCCGGCGGCAAGGCCAGATCGTCGCTGTGAATCACCGTCGCTGTCTCCGAAAGGGGAAACAGACCTTTCAGTTCCTCCTGATTCACGCCCGGATAGCATTCCGCTACGATGACGGTTTCGGCCCGTCCGGCGCAAAGGCGGGAAAAACATTCCCGGATGCATCCTGATCAATACTTTCGATACGCCGCTGCTCTATATGGGAGAGATGAAGAGTCATCCTATTGTGCTGTGCGGCACCATGGAAGATGAACATTCCATGGAGAGGAACAATCGCCGTCCCGTGTACAGCTGGGTTATGAATAATACCTGGGAGACGAATTTCAAGATGGACCTGTCCGGTTTCGGAGAGTTCCGTTACAGCCTGGAACTGCGGGAGGGTTCGTTGGAAGAGAATCTTCAGAAGCTGAAAGAAAACGATTTGGGCACGACGGCCTTTATCGTCGGGTAACCGCGCGGTTATCATGGATTTCCGGCGCCGGCCGCAAAAGAAGTGCGGGAACATATATCAGGAAAGAGCCCGCTGTCGGCGGGCAGATGGGAGAGGGATATGGAAAAAGGGCATTCCATAAAAAGATTTCGGTTCGCCATTATGGGAGCGGGGAATATTGCCGGCAGGTTCTGCCATGCGGCGGGGCTGGTGCCGGGAGCCGTGGTGACGGCGGTAGCCAGCAAATCCGCGGAGCAGGCGGAGGCGTTCGCCGCAAAGAACGGCATCTGCCATGCCTACGGCGACTACGAACAGATGCTGAAAGAGGAGAGGCCTGACTGTGTGTACATCGCGGTGTTGCCAAGCGACCATTTCCGCCTGTGCATGCTCTGCATGGAATATGATACCCCCGTGTTGTGCGAAAAGGCTATGTTCACCGGGGGCGCGGAGGCGAAGCGCCTGTTTGCCGAGGCGGAAAAGAGAGGCGTATTCGCTATGGAGGCCCTGTGGAGCTTCTTCCTGCCGCCTCTTGGGCAGGTGAAGAAGTGGATGGAAGAGGGCCGCGTGGGAGAATTGACCCATGTGGATTTTTCCATCGGATTTCTTGCCGAGAAAAATCCCGCCAACCGTTTTTTTGACAAGAAGCTGGCAGGCGGAGCCGCATATGATATCACGGTCTACGCCTACGAAATCGTGGCGCATCTGATGGGCCAAAGTCCCTCCGGCATCCAGGTGGCCGCAAGGTGGGGAGAGACGGGTGTGGATGTGACGGACCATGTGGTGCTCCAGTACCCGGGCTGCATGGCCACGCTCACTGCCAGTATCGTGGCGTCGATGGAAGACAGACTTGTGGTATATGGAAGCCAGGGAAGAATCGTTCTTCCCGCGCCTCACTATGGGAGCGAGGCCTTTCTGTACGACGCAAAAGGAGAGCTGACAGAGCATTTCCGGGACCAGGTCACCCAAAACGGTTTTACCTACGAGATTCAGGAGGTCATGGACTGCATCCGCGCAGGCAGGCTCCAGAGCCCGACGGCTTCCTGGGAGATGACCACGCGTTGCGCGGAGCTGTTTGATCGGATTGAAGCCACAAAAGACAGCGGATTGTAATGGGAAAGGGTTCCCGCTTATCGGGAGGCAGCCCCATGAGAGAAAGCCTCTTTCAGATACGCCATCTGCAGCCTTGCATCCCCCGCTTCGTGGGAGGCGTTTTCCGGCTCATTATATTCTTCCTGGTATACATAGGAATTCCAGAGGCGGTTCAAAAGGGTATAGACGCTGCGCCGGATACGGCTGGCATCGTCCCAGGCGAGAGGGCGGCCGTATCCCTCCCAAAAAGCAGCCTCGCCGTAAGACCATTGGATGGAGGAAAACTCAAAGTCCGTGTCCCCCCAGAGCGCTCTGTCCGCGTCGATGATGGCGGCAAATTCAGGGCGCTCCGTGTGGGTGCGGATCAGGATATTTCCGAACCAGAAATCTGTATGGACCAGGCGGGGCTTTTTTATTTCGTCAAGGTAAGGGGCTGCCTTTTCAAACAGCAGCCGGATTTCTCCGTGCTCTTCCGGGCTGAAAATCGACGTGGGGACGCCCACTTTTTCCCATTCGTGCAGTTCGTGGGCCAGGGCATCGCTCCAGCGGCTGAATCCGCCGCCGCGCTTCACATCTACGATTCGTCCGAAGCGGGGCGCTGAAATGTCGTGAAGCTTTGCTGTGGCAGCGCCGATGTCCCGGACGATGCGGTCCTTGTCCTGAGAATCCAATTCCGTTTCGCTCATGGGATGGCTCGGTATGTAGCGGACGAACATGAAATCCCGGTCCAGAAGCGTCTTCGATGTATCTGCTATCATGATTTCCGATGTAGGGATGCCCTGTGCGCCGCAAAGGGAATATACAGTTTCTTCCGCCTCCATCAAATGGTGCTCGAAGGGCATGAGCAGATGGCGGTTCACGGGGCCTGCCCGGAGAATCGTTTTTCCGTACTCTTCTGTCTCCACGAGATATGTGGTGTTGAACAGCCCGCCCGTCAGCGGATGCGCGGAAATGAGTTTGGCGCGCAGCGCTTCTGATACAAGCATGTTCAACTCATAGTCTGTCAGTTCACGATATAATGATGATGCCATGTAAACTCTCCTTTTCCTGTTTGCGGCGTACCATGTCCGCTATCTTCCGTGATTCCTTAGTGCAATCTCCATTCTTTGTCGATTATACTGCCGGAGGATGAAATGTCAAGAAAATTTCGCATTTCTGTCAGCGCGCTTATTTTGGGCAACCGGGTAGACAAGCCTGCTGCCATATGCTATAAATACAATAAAGAATGCGAATCGGACAATTCGGAAAAAGCAGAGGAGGCAATAGGATGGAAAAAAGGATACAAATACCGGATACGGACCTGGCGGTCTACCCCATCGGGCTCGGAACAGGAGGCGCGGGGCTGGAGAGGGAGAGCGGGGCGGCAGAGAGGGTTTTCGATACCTATCTGGACTGCGGCGGGAATCTGATTGATACCGCCCATGTGTACTCGGACTGGGTGCCGGGGGAGCGGGCCAGGTCGGAGCGTGTGATCGGGGACTGGCTCGCAAAGAGCGGCAAGCGCAACCGGATCGTACTGATGACAAAGGGCGGTCATCCGGAGATCGCGGAGGGAGCGCCGAACAGGGGGCAGAGCCGGATGACCCGCGCGGATATGCGGACAGATCTGGAGGACTCTTTGAGGAAACTGAGGACAGACCGCATCGATATCTATTTCTATCATCGGGACGACAGGCGCCAGACGGTGGAGGGGGAAATCGAGGCCATGGAAGACTTCGTGCGGGAGGGCAAGATACGTTACTACGCGTGCTCTAACTGGGATGCGGACAGGATGCTGGAGGCGGTGGCTTACTGCCGCAAGAAAGGCTATCGGGGATTCGTGGCGGACCAGAGCCTGCTGAATATCGGGATGAAATATATGGACGATCTGGCGGACGCCACGCTGCGCTGCACAAGAGGGGAGGCATATCGGTTCCACATAGAGCATCCGGAGGTGCTGGAAATGCCTTTCTCAGGCAACTGCAACGGTTTCTTCCAGCAATTCCTGGCCGGGGAATGGGAGAGGATAAAGGGAAGCGACTACAATACGGAGAAGAACCGGGAAGCCGCGGAGCGGATAAGGGAGCTGACAGAGAAGTATGGCTGTTCGGTGACACAGGCAGTGATGGGGTTTTTCAGGTACCAGCCATTTGCCTGCGTGCCTCTGTACGCCACGTCCAGCCCGGCCCATGTGGCAGATGTGTGCGGTACGCTGGAGATTCCTTTCGCGGAAGAGGATTACCTCAGTTTCCTGCCTTCCGATAAGCCAGCGGAGTCCCTCCAAGGTTCTCCTGAAAGAAACGGTTAAAGCTGCGCTGACTGTTGAATCCCGCTTCTTCCCACACCCGTGTGACGGAGTAATCCGTGGTCCGGAGGAGCTGCAGGGCATAATCCAGGCGGATATGGTTCAGATACTGGCGGAAATTCATCTGCAGACGGTCAGAGAAAATGTGGGAAAGATAATACTTGCTGATATGAAGTTCCCTGGCCAGCTGCTCTAAGGTGAGCGGTTCCTGAAAATGTTCCGAGATATAATGTATGAGCCGATAGGTAATCCCGGTGTCTGCGGACAAATCGCGTTCCTGCAGATGCAGAGACGGCATCAGCAGGGCCAGGAGCACCTGAATCCAGGCGCTTTCCATCATGGAGAAATCCGTGGCGGAGGGCGCCTCTTTCTGTCCATGAATAAAAAGTCCTTTCAGGCGATTGGCGGAGAGCCAGACATCTGCCGGGAGGTCAGAGGCGGAAAGGAAGGGCGTGGACGGAATCTGCTTCTGGATGGAGCGGGCATGAAAACCTGTCATGGAAAGGGAGAAAATCAGAAGAAGAATCTTATTTTCGGTAAAACGGCGGTAGCTGTGAATCAGGCCCGGAAAGATGACCGCGCAGTCTCCGGCGGTCAGAGTCTGCCTTGCCAATGCGGTGGAGTCCGGATATGAGGGATATCAGGAGTTTGCGGAATGGGCATTTGACGATGTGAAGGAAAGCGAATATGTAAATCGTTCGTTCTTCGCAGAGTCTGAAGAGGAAGCCCGGGAAATCCTGGAGGATTATCAGGAGTATCTGCGGACGAACCAAAACGGACAGATGCAGGAATTTCTTGACTATATGACAGAACAGTCCAGGACCAGGGATGACTTTGCTTATTGATCTTTAAGAATGGCCGCCAGAATGATGCACGCATGGTTCTGGCGGCTGTCCGCATCTGCCGGTTGATTGCTGGAAAAAGGTATTATATACTAATCTGCAGAGCGATTGCAAATATCCATAATAACAGACAATGAAAGGAAATGGAGAGGGACATGAAATTTGCACTTGGATATCCCACAGGCGTTCCGCTGGGGGGAATCGGCACAGGAATGATAGAATTAAGATCGGATGGCAGAATCGGTACAGTTGGATGCAATAACAACTGGTCCGCCCCATTTACAGAGACACCCGGCTGTTTTTTTGCCGTGGGGATGAAAAACTTTGAGGGAAAAGAAGAAATCAGGCTTCTGCGGGATGGAGACGAGGGTGCCTGGAAAGGGATGGACAGGATTCGTTTTCGGGCGGAATATCCGTTCGCGAAAGTCGTCTATGCGTGCTGCAATCCTGTCTTTGAAACAGAACTGACGGCCTTTTGCCCGAATATTCCCCACGAAAACGAAGATTCCTCCATTCCGGGAGCCCGGTTTGAGTTCGTGTTCAGAAATTCCGAGAGGAAACCGCTTTCCCTGCGGCTGTACCTGTCCTGGGAGCATTTGTCCGGCTGCGGCGCATTGCCCGACAGGACCTGGCGCTGTGACCGGACAGGGAACCGTATCGTTCCTGTTTCGGAGGAGAAATGGGAGGGGCTTGTCTTTCTGCCGGGAGAGGGAGAAAAAGAGCTGCCCAATGCGGTGGGAGAGTATGCCCTGTTTGCGGAAAAGCAGGAGAAAGCTAAATTGTCTCTTCACTGGTGGAATGTGCTGGAGGGGCAGGAGGGCTTTTTGAAAGCCATAGGGGAGGGCTTCCCCGCCCCGACGCCGGAGGGCAGGGAGGGAAATTGCCATCCCGCAGGAGTCCTGGATTTTGAAATCAGCCTGGATCCGGGAGAGCGGCTGGTGCTCCCGGTTGCCCTTTCCTGGTATATGCCGAATCATTTCGCGGGCGGCGCTGCCGGAATGGATGAGGAGATGCGCGCAAAGCTTGCGCCCATGCATCAGGAAGAGGAAATGGAATACGGCGCAGGCAGTGAGCGCGTGAATTACGGACATTTTTATGAGAACAGATTTGCGGGAGCCAGAGAGAATATGGCCGTCATCCGCCGCTTTGTTTAACGGAACCTATTTCAACAAGCTTTATAATCCCGTGATGGGAAAGGAATCGGACGAGATTTTTGTGGGCCAGGCGGCGGGAGAGTGGATGGTGCGCCTGCTGGGGCTGGAAAGTGTCCTGCCGGAGGACATGGTAAGGAGCGCGCTTAAGACCATTTATGAGAACAATGGGGACACATCCCGTTATGCGCTGGCGCCGATTAAGGTGACAAAAGAGGGCAGAATGGTGCAGAGGGACTGTGCGGAGCAGGCATGGCCTCAGTATACCATGGTATTCGCCGACTGCCTTGCCATGTATCTGGGCATGGAGGAGGGGATGGCGAACCTGCGCCATTTCGGCAGGATTGTCACGGAGCTGATCCAGGCGCCCTGTACCACCACTCTCTGGCACAACTGCGTCACCGGCCTGCCCGACTGGGGCGGCATTGACCGCTATATGAACACGCCGTCAATCTGGTTCGTCCTGAATGCCATGACGGGATTTCATCCGCAGTTGGATGAAAATGCGATTAAATTTGATGCGGACGGATATGGTTTTCGGTCTGCGGCAGTATTGCCGTTTATCGCTTCGGCTTTCTGGGCGAAAGCGGAAATCGGATGCGGCAGGGCTGAAGAAAAGTATGTGAAGATATCATTTGACAAAGTCTTTTTGGGGGTACGGCTGGAGAAACTTCGGATCGGCGGCTGCCGGAAAGTGCTGGCATTTTCCCTGAATGGGAAAGAGATTCCCTTTGAGGAAAAGCGGGAAAGCGGCAGAGAGGCGATATCCTTTGAAGGCATCAGCATTGTCCGGGGAGACGAAATCGTGATAATCTTTTCCGAAGAAAATGTGAAAAGCGGCTTGATAGTATAGAAGAAAAATGATAGCATATGATACAACAAACACAGAGCCGACGGCAGGAAGGGAACAGGCAGTATGAAGACTATAGTACATATCATTTCCCATTCTCACTGGGACAGAGAATGGTACATGGCGTTTGAGCAGCACAGGATGAAGCTGGTGGATCTGATCGACCAGTCCATGGATTTGTTCGAGACGGACGCTTCTTTTAAAAGCTTTCATCTGGATGGTCAGACAATCGTGATGGACGACTATCTGGAGATCAAGCCCCAGAACAGGGAAAGACTGAAAAAACATGTCCGCGAGGGAAGATTTTCGGCGGGCCCCTGGTATATCCTGCAGGATGAATTCCTCACCAGCGGGGAGGCGAATGTGCGCAATCTCCTGGTGGGCAGAAAAGAAGCGCTGGAATACGGGGGCTACTGTCCGGTGGGCTATTTCCCGGATGCTTTTGGCAATGCGGGACAGATGCCCCAGCTGCTGAAGCAGGCGGGGATGAAAGCAATCGTGTTCGGACGCGGTGTGAAGCCGGTGGGCTTCAACAACGAGGTCCAGGGCGGCGAATATGAATCCATGTATTCGGAAATGATGTGGGAGTCTCCCGACGGCAGCGCCCTCCCCGGCATCCTCTTCGCCAACTGGTACAGCAACGGGATGGAAATCCCGGTGGAAGAGGAGGCGGCAAAGGCGTTCTGGGAGTCCAGGCTTGCCGGCGCCAGACAGTATGCGGGGACCCGCCATCTGCTGCTCATGAACGGCTGCGACCATCAGCCGGTACAGAAAGACCTAAAAGCGGCGCTGGAGACGGCGAGAAAGCTCTACCCGGAGATAGAGTTCATCCACTCTGATTTCAACACTTATGTGGACGCGGTGGCCGCGGAAATGAAAAATGTCTCCACGGTGCGGGGCGAACTGATCAGCCAGGAGACTGACGGCCGCTTTACTTTGGTCAATACCACATCATCCCACATTCCGCTGAAACAGATGAACCGGGTCTGTGAGACGGCGCTGGAGAAAGAGGCGGAGCCCGTGTCGGCTCTGGCCTATCTGTGCGGAAAGGAGTATCCGGAGGAATTTCTGTGCTACAGCTGGAAGACGCTGATGCAGAACCATCCCCACGACAGCATCTGCGGCTGCAGCGTGGATGCCGTGAATGCGGAAATCAAGACCCGCTTTGACAAGAGCCGCCAGGTGGCAAAAGAATTGTTTGCTGACGGCATGTCATGGATGGCGGACCGGATTGACACCAAGGGGATGGCATATCCTTTCGTGGTATTCAATATGACCGGATGGAACAGGGACGGCATCGTCAGCACGGTGATAGATTTCGCAAGAAGCTATGCGGGAGGCTGTGCGGAAGAATATAAGGAAATGGAGCAGCTGGAACTCCCTGAACTGGTGCTGAAAGACGCGGACGGAAATGTAGTCGATGCGAAAATCCAGGATGCGGGCGTGCGGTTCGGCTATGAGCTCCCGGAGGACAGGTTCCGCCAGCCCTATATGGCGAGACAACTGAAGGTGACCTTTGAGGCGAAAGATGTCCCGTCATTTGGGTATTGCGTCTATTCCCTGGAGAAAGCGGAAGCCGCCGGGAAAGCAGCCCGCGAGGCAGGAACATCCATGGAAAAAGCCCGGTCCCTGACCCCGGCCGAGAGGGTGATGGAAAACGATGCCCTCCGGGTGGAAATCCATGAGGACGGCAGCTATTCCTTGACGGAAAAGGAGAGCGGGAAATGCTATCCCCATATCGGATATTACCAGGAGTGCGGAGATATCGGAAATGAATATATTTTCATACAGGATTCCGACAAAAAGGAAATCACCACCCAGGGGATGGCGGCCCTGATTGAACTGGCAGAGGATGAGGCCTGCCGCTGTACCTATCGGATTACCCATAAGCTCATGGTGCCCGCAGGCGCGGATGAACTGCTGGAGAAAGAGCAGCGCCGGTGCGTAGGGCTTTACCAGAGGAAAGCGGGGAGGAGCAAAGAGCTGACGGAGCTCACCATCACCACGCTTTTAAAGCTGGAGCGCAGCGCAAAGGGACTGAAAGTGGAGACCACCATGGACAACACGGCGAAGGACCACAGAATCAGAGTGATGGTGCCCACCGGCCTGGAGACGGAGACTCATTTGGCGGATTCCGCCTTTGAGGTGGTGGAACGCCCGAACCGCCACGGCAGGGCCTGGGAGAATCCCAGCGGCTGTGAGCACCAGCAGAATTTCGTCGCCATGCATGATGAAAAAGACGGCATCCTGGTGGCCAACTTCGGCCTGTACGAATACGAAGTGCTGCCGGACAGGGACAATACCATAGCCGTGACGCTGCTGCGCTGCACCGGTGAGATGGGTGACTGGGGCGACTTCCCCACCCCTGGGGCACAGCTTCCCGGGACACATACGGTCGCATACGAGGTCCTTCCATATAGAAAAGAGGAGACAGCGGCAGCGTTTACGGAGGGGCATCTGTTCCAGACAGAACTTGCTGTGAGCAGTCTGGCGTCGAAGCGCGGTTATCTGAAGAAAACCGCAGAATCCGCGGAGGAGAAGCTGCTGCCGCCGAAAGCGGGCTTCTTTGCCTGGAGAGGCAGAGGGCTGAACCTGACAGGATTCAAGAAAAAGGACGGGGACAGCGATATCATCGTCCGTTTTGTGAATGAAACGAAAGAAGCAGTGGAACTGACGATAGAGCGCCAGAAATGGTTCGGAAAAGTATACAGAAGCAATGTCATTGAGGAAAATCTCGGAGAGCTTGCCGGAGGAGAGGACTCCTGTTATCGCATGACCGTGAAGCCTTTTGAAATAGTTACAGTCGGTATTACTCATTAAGGAAGCGCCGCTTTGGTGGGGAAATGGCAGAACAGGAAAAGATGAAAAGAAGAGTACTGTTTTAAGGACCGGCGGTTCGACGAGCGGCCGGAGTGAAATTTCATATGGCCAAAAAAGAGCAGCGGGACGCTCTGAAAGAGAAATGAGGGTTGGGAAATGTACAGAAAGTGCCTGTGGACGAACTATGTGACAGACCGGAATCAGAGTTTCTACATGGCGGATTTCTTCCTGAATCCGGGCCAGGAGGCCTCGGCGCACAACCATGACTATTATGAGTTTTTCATTGTCCTCCAGGGGGAGTTCACGGAAGATTTCGGAAAGGGCAGGACAAAGGTGACGCGCCGCCAGGGCCATATACTGCGCCCGGAGGATGTGCACTGTCTGAAAAACGACTCGGACAGGCCGGCGCTGCTGCGCAATATTGCCGTCCGCAGGGATACCTTTGAGGCTATCCTTGCGGAAACAGGTTTCTTTTCAGGAGACGACATGCCTGTCTCGGATCCCTGCGGGTATTTCTCTCTGGACGAGAGCGCTTTCCATGTCTACTGTTCCCGGACGGCCATGGTGGACCGTTTCCTGCCGCATCCCCGGACTTACGGATTCCTGATGAGGAGCATCTGCGGCGATGCCCTCATTTCGGCGGGCATGCCGGAACGCTCGGATTTTGTGCCCGGATGGCTTTCGCGCCTGTATTCGCAGATGCGGCAGCCGGAAAATTTCACGCTGGGAATCTTGCGGATGCGGGAGCTTTCCGGCCGCAGTCAGGCGTACATCAATCGTATGTTCCGGAAATATTATGGGCAGACACCCACAGATTACATCAATGACCTGCGCCTTTCCCATGCGGCTTCCCTGCTCCAGACCACAGGTCTGACGGTGCTGGAGATTGCCGGGATCTGCGGATTTGAAAATCTTTCCTGGTTCAACCGTCTTTTCAAGCAGCGCTATCAGCTGACGCCCAGCGAATACCGCAGTCGGAAAAATTTCTTTTTTTAGGTCAAAATAGTATCAGGTTGTGCCTTTTTGTGGGAGCGGGATTTCCTGCGGTATGCTATACTGCGTACATAAACATAGTCAGGGCGCTGAAAAAAGTGCCGATAACACATCGGGGGAAAAAACAGGAGGTATGTTTATGTATCAGTCAGGCAGATTGTTGGAGAGGGAACTTGCTTTTACGGAGTGCTACCGGAAAAACGCTATGGAGGATAAGGCCGTCAGGGAAAGCCGCTGCATGGAGGTGCAGATTTCCACCTATTTTGTCTCTCCCGAAGAAGGAGATTTGATTGCCGGAAGAATCAGCCGACCTTATGTGGTCTTTGCGCCCTGTCTGGAGGGAGACGGCATCGACAAGGTGGGGTATTGCATCAACGAGACAGCCTGCAGGCAGCTGGCGGAGCGGATAAAGGAGGATGCCTCCTACGACGAGGGATACCGTCTCCGCGTGCAGAACATGATCGATTTCTGGAGGACGGAGAATACCAATACCAAAATCCGCCGCCGCTTTCCGGCCTGGTGGGAGGGCTCCATGGGCGGAGATGCCTACAATACCGACAACGCCGCCATCCATCCCCTGTACCGCCTGGCAGGGGTCAATCTGGATTTCAGGAAACTGTTTTCTTTAGGGATATGCGGCCTGCGGGACGAGGCATTGCGCTACGCTGCCGGCAGAATGGAGCAGGCTTCGTTTTATGAGGGGATAGCAGCTGTGATGGAGGCAGTGCGGGGCGTGATTCTGGACTATCGGAAAGAGGCGCTGGCACTGGCTGCGCAGGCGAATGAGGAGCGCAGGGTGCAGTTGATGCAGATGGCAGAGGTGTTGGAGAATGTTGCCGATAAACCGCCTGTTACCATGCGGGAGGCCGTACAGCTCCAGTGTATCTATATGCTGGCCTGCCGCTGCGTGGAGATTGGCAGGATCGACGATTATATGGGAGATTTCTATGTGCGTGACCTGAAAGCGGGGCGCATCACGAAAGATGAGGCTGTTGCCCTCCTGAACAATTTCTTCTCCATCATCGAGACCCAGAGCGGCAGGGATACCAGGGTGATCATCGGCGGCATGGGGCGGCGCAGTGAAAAGGCGGCGGACAGTTTCGCCATGCTGGTCATGGATGTGCTGGAGGTGCGGAAAGACCATTTCTATCCCCAGATCAGCCTGCGGTTCTGCAAAGATATGAATCAGGCCGTGTATGACCGCGCGCTGGAGATTATCGCAGGCGGCTGTACTTTCCCCATGCTCTACAATGACGATGTGAATGTGCCCTCCGTCATGCGGGCCATGGATGTGCCGCGTAAGGTTGCCTGGCAGTACTCTTTCTTTGGATGCGGGGAATATATGCTGGCCCGGAAGAGCATCGGCACCCCGAATACGGCGCTGAACGTGGCGAAGATACTGGAACTGGTGCTGCACGACGGAATCAATCCCGCCACAGGCAGGCTCTGCGGCCCGGCGGCTGCAGGGAGGCCTGTCAGGAGGCTGGCGGACATACGGGATTTCCGGGAACTGATGGAGCTTGTGGAGGAATATCTGTCCTTCTTCATCGATATCTCCGGCGGCTTTGAGGAACTGCTCTACGACGTGTGCGGCGAGGAGGCCTGTTTTCTCCAGTACAGCGCGCTGCTGGACGACTGTATGGCAAAGGGAAAGCCCATGCTGGGAGGCGGCCTGGCCCATTTGGGCGGCACGGTGGAGACCTATGGGAATATCACCCTGGCTGACAGCATGACGGCGATTGCGCACACGGTGTATCAAAACCATACCATTGGGATGGAGCGTCTCGTGGAGGCCCTGGACCGCAATTTCGACGGCTATGAGGAGGAGCGCAGGCTGCTGCTGGCCGCGCCGAAATTCGGCAATGACCACGAGGAGGCGGACGCCATCGCCGTCAGGCTCCATGAGTTCATCTGCGGGACCATCCGGAACCAGCGGACGAAGACCCGCATGGATTCTTTCCTGGCCGTTATCATCAACAACAACATGAACAGCACCCTGGGGCGCTTTGTGGGCGCTACGCCGGACGGCCGGCTGGCGGGAACTTTCCTCTCCAACGGTGTGAGCCCCTATAACGGCCAGGACAGGGAGGGAGTGACGGCCCTGATCCGCTCCCTGACCAAGATGGACACCTCCATCCATGCGGGGGGCAACCAGAACATGAAATTCTCCCCCAGGATGTTCCGGGGAGAGAATCCCCCGGCCCGGGCTTTCCTCTCCGCTTTTTTCGCCGGAGGCGGCCAGCAGGTGAACCTGAGCGTAGTGGACCAGGAGGACATGGAGGACGCGCTGATTCATCCGGAATGCCATGAAAACCTCACGGTCCGGGTGGGAGGGTTCACGGCGCGGTTCATCGATCTGGACGAGAGGACCCAGAAAGATGTGCTGTCCAGGACGGCTTATTAGGTTCCGGACAGGTCAGGATATCGTTCGCGGGTCGGAGGCTGCCTTTCTGCTGTCAGAAACGGAGAGGCGCCTCAGGAAAGGAATGAAAATGGAAGCATTGCTGATAGATATCCAGCGGGGCAGCCTGAACGACGGCCCGGGCATCCGTACTACGTTTTTCCTGAAAGGATGTCCGCTGCGCTGCAGCTGGTGCCACAATCCGGAATCCCAGAAAGCCGCGCCCCAGCTGTCTTTCCATCGGGAGCGCTGTACCCTTTGCGGGCGCTGCCGGGAAATCTGTCCCGCCCGTGTCCACAGGATGGAGCCTGACAGGGCTTCCCATCAGGTGGACTTTGAGGACTGCCTGAAATGCGGGGCGTGCGCGGCTGTCTGCCCGGCTAACGCGATGAAAGTAATCGGCAGGGCCTGTACGCCGGAAGAAGCTGTCGAAATAGCGGTAAAAGACAGAGAATTTTACGAACAGTCCGGAGGAGGGGTCACTCTGTCCGGCGGGGAACCGTTGACGCAGCCGGATTTTTCCGCGGCATTTCTCTCGCTCTGCCAGGACGAGATGATGCACACCTGCATGGAGACCAGCGGGTACGCGGGCAAGGCTGCCGTGGAAAAAGTCCTGCCCTACGTAGATCTGTTCTATTTTGACTGGAAAGTGTCCACGGAAGAACTGGCCGGGGAGTATCTCGGGGTGCCGCTTGCGCCGATTCTGGAAAATCTGAAGCTGCTCTGCCGGGCGGGAAAGGAAGTAGTCCTGCGCTGCCCGATCATTCCCGGCGTCAATGACCGGGAAGCGCATTTCAGAAAGATACTGAGCCTGCTGGAGGAGTTTCCGGGCATTCAGGAAGCGCAGCTTCTGCCCTACCATGATTTCGGGACGGGCAAGAGCCGCAATATCGGCCGGCAGCCTTCCGTATTTCCGGTGCCTTCCCGGGAGGAAAAAGAGGAATGGGAAGCATGGTTTTCCCAAAGCGGCGCTGCGGGGGCGAAGCGAGTAAGGCTTGCAGGTTGAAAAACTGCGGGCTCTGCCTGAGGCAGCAGCAACAGCAACAGCGCCATTGAGCTGTCCTGCGAAGAACCGGAGAAGTATTCCGGCTATACAGCGTGGGCCGATGTCTGCGAAAGCTGAAAAAATGACGTCTGCCGTGTCGCCGGCGCCGGGTTTTCCGCTTGTTTCCCGAAAGGATTTGTGATAATATAGCTTATAAGAACTTATAGATTTTCTGCATGTCTGATTACAGGGTTCGCGAAGCGGTTCCTGTAATATAAGGCTAAGGACTTATATGGCGTATGTCACGAAAAACGTTGGAGGCAAATGGGAACAGCGATGAAAGGGAAACAGAGCACAAGAAAGACGGATAAAGGGATTTCTCTGCTGCTTTCTATTATTTTGGTATTTTGTGTTCTGGGGGCAGTGGTATTTTCCGTATCGAGGAAAATTTCAGTGGAGATGTCCGATGCGGCCATTCAGAATCTCACTGAGAGCCTGAATCTGATCAAGAGCACCATCGAAGCAATCCTGAATAAGGATGCGGAATTCCAAAAGCTGATGGCGCAGGAAATCGCCGCTTCGGATGACCCGGAAGAGCTCCTGCGCGCCTACAGCGGCAGCCAGACCATGGTCAAGATTTCCATGATATGGGCGGGAGAGACAGAAGGGATTTCCGACAAGGGCGAAGTGTTTACGGAGGAGGGACTGGACTTCTCCGCGGGCGGATCGGTGGACGGCGTGGCGGTCTCCCAGTCCTACCTGAACTACATGGGCACATGGGCCTATACCATGAAATGCCCTGTGGTAAAGGACGGGGAGGAAGAAGCGTATCTCTACGTGGAATATATCTACGATTCCCTGGACAAATCCCTTCCGGCCGGATTCTACAACAAAAAGGCCATGCTGTATATCATGGACGCGGAGACAGAGCGACTCGTCCTAAAGCCCAAGGGAATGGGCCAGCGGGACGCGGGCCATCTGAACCTGAACGATTTCTACCGGGCCAACGAGATCCGGGAGGAGGGGCTGCTGGAGGAAGTGGACCAATGTCTGAGTGAGGGCATGAATATCATGTTCCACCATGATATCCGGGGCCAAAAGGCATTGAACTATATGTGGTCCGTGAACGGAGGGACCATTTATCTGATTGGCTATGTGCCGATTGAGGCGATTCAGCAGGAAGGATCTACTGTTAACCAGAACATTTTTATCGTGGTGGCGGTGATGCTGATTGCCTTTTTGTTGTGCTGTATTTTATTTTATTTCAATCAGAGGCAGCAGATCAAGATCCGAAAGGAACGGGACGAAGAGAGGGAGATTCACAACAGGCAGCTGGCGGAAGCGCTGCAGGCGGCCCAGGCGGCCAGCAATTCCAAGACCACGTTCCTGTCGAACATGTCCCACGACATTCGGACGCCGATGAACGCGGTGCTGGGCTTTGCGTTGCTGCTGGACAGGGACGCGGAGGATTCCGACAAGGTGAGGGAGTACACGAAGAAGATCATGGCGTCCGGACAGCATCTGCTGAGTCTGATCAACGATGTCCTGGATGTCTCCAAAATCGAGAGCGGCAAGGTGGTGCTCTCGGTGGAGGAGTTTACTTTAAGCGATCTGATGGCGTCCGTGGACGCAATCATCCGCCCCATGGCAAAGGCCAAAGAGCAGAAATTCTTTGTGACAGTGACCGGCGTGAAGCACGAGTATCTTCTGGGGGATGAGACCCGGATCAATCAGATCCTCATCAATCTGCTTTCCAATGCGGTGAAGTATACGCAGGAAGGCGGGAACATCTGGTTCAGAATCGCGGGGCTGAAGCAGCGGTCCAGCCAGTTCGAGCATATCAGGATTGAAGTGGAAGACGACGGGTACGGCATGACGCCGGAATATCTGGAGAAGATTTTTGACGCCTTTACCAGAGCGGAGAACAGCACCACGAACAAAGTCCAGGGAACCGGCTTAGGGATGGCAATCACGAAGAACATCGTGGAACTGATGGGCGGCACGATAGATGTCTCCAGCGAAGTAGGCAAGGGAAGCATATTCCGGGTAGAGCTGGAATTCCGCATACCGGAGAGACAGGCCGACAGGCAGTTCTGGAAGGAAAGCGGGATCTCCGGGATACTGGCGGTGGACAGCGACGTGCAGTGCTGTGAGAACATACAGGCCCTCATGCAGGACATGGACGTGGCGGCGGACACGGCGCAGAGCATGGAGGAAGCCATGGAGCTGCTGCGCTCTTCCGGCGCGGGTGAACGGAAATACCAGCTCGTTCTGCTGAACCAGGATATACCGGACCTGGACGCGGCGAAGGCAGTGGAGAGCGTCAGGAATGTTTTACCGGGAGTGCCGGTTCTGTTCCTGACGGAATATGAGGAAGAGGGAGAGAGCCATGTCCCTCAGATAGAGAAGACAGGAATTCTGACAAAGCCTTTCTTCGTGTCAGCATTGAAAGAAAAAGTGATGAAGATGCGAGACGGCGGAAAGGCGGATTCAGACGACGGGAAAGGGGAAGAGGTCAGCCTGGAAGGGATGCGCTTCCTGGCCGCGGAAGACAATGAAATCAATGCGGAGATTCTGCATGAGATTCTGTCCATGGAAAAAGCCGAATGCGAGATTGTGGAAAACGGACAGCTGGCAGTGGAGCGTTTTGCGGCTTCCGCCGCGGGCGAGTTCGACGCGATTCTGATGGATGTGCAGATGCCTGTGATGAACGGCTACGATGCCACAAGGGCAATCCGCGCTCTGGACCGCGGGGACGCGGGCGAGATACTGATTATTGCCATGACAGCCAACGCCTTTGCTGAGGATGAGAGGGAAGCGCTGAAGGCCGGCATGAACATCCATCTGGCGAAGCCGATTAATGTGGAGCTGTTAAAGCAGATTATACTGCAATATGTGACAAAAAAGTAACAGGAACAGCGCCGGCTCTGCCTGTGCCAGGCACCGGCGGGGCGGATGCCGGATTTTATAGGAGGACACGAAATGGACAGGAACGGGGAAAGACGCTTTGTAAAAGCTGTGGGCGCCTGCCTGGTGTGTGCTGCGGTGCTTGCCATAACAGCCTGCGGGAAAAAGGGGAACAACAATATTCTGCATGTCGAGGATGCGGAGGCAGAGAGAGCCGTGAACATGTTCAGCCCTATGGAGAAGACCGAAGCGGATACTGTCAACACCGCAAGGAGCGCCGTGGACAAGACGGTCATCATGGCGGAGGAGAAGCTGGGCATCAAGGTGAGCTATGTGACTTATACGGCTGAGGATTATCAGGATAAGACTTATGACGAAGTGGCCCTGGACAGGGCGCGCAACAATATGGACGACTTATATCTGCTCAATCCGGACACCATCCGGATTCTGGGGGAGGAAGGGAAGCTGGCGGATCTGTCGGAACTTGCCAGTGTGGAGAACCTGCGGGACATGGTGAAAGCGGCGAATGTGGTGGATGGAAAGCTGGTGGCGATTCCCCAGGAGGTGGTGGTATACGGCCTGTTCATCAATAAGGACATGTTCGATCGGTATGAGCTGGAACTGCCGAATACCCCGGAGGAGTTCCTGGAATGCTGCCGGGTGCTGAAAGAGAATGGAGTCGAGACGCCGGTGGGGGCTAACAGGTGGTGGCTGGAGACATTCGTCCTGGCCCAGGCTTACGCGGATCTGTACAACGGCGGAAATACGGGTGCGGAGATTGAGGCGCTGAACAGCGGGGAGAGCAAGTACAGTGATTACATGCGCCCGGGCTTCGAGTTCCTGCAGGAGATGATTGACAAGGGATATATCGATGCCGGGAAAGCGTATGTCAGCGAGGCCATCGAGGGGGAAGGTGCGGATTTCCTGGCGCAGAAGACTCCCATCGTGATGGCGTACTGGGGGGCGGCGAATACGGATACCGCCTACGGCAATCCGGATTTCAAGATGGTAGTCATAGGATTCCCCACAGACAGGGGGCAGATGCCGGTGATGCCCATGACAGGGCTCGGCGTGGGCACGGATGCGGAGCATAAGGAGGACGCCCTGCAGGCGCTGGAAGCGATGACCTCCGACGAAGCGCTGAAAGTGTACGCGGAGACCAATAAGGTGATTTCGCCGTCGAAGAACGTGGAAGTGGAATGTATTCCGGCGCTGAAGCCGTTGAATGACAGGATTCAGGAGAATGTCTATGTCCTGGGGGCCAATGCCAGCATGAATATGGAGCAGTGGGGCAATACCTGCCAGGTGGTGCGCATGCTCCTGAACGGCGCCACAGTGGACGAGTGCATGGCGGAATTTGACAGGCTGCAGGAGGAAAGCAACCGTTCGGTAAAGTAGCCCTGCGGGAGGCGCAGAAACGACGCGGATAAGCGGCAGATGCGGAGAGGAAGGAAATATGATGCAGTTTACCGGAAAATCCGTATATAAAGGGATTGCATCGGGGCCGATTGCTGTATTGAGAAATCAGGACGGGCAGATAAAGCAGAGGGTGATAAAAGATGCGGAAGCTGAGATAGAGCGGGTGAAAGCAGCCGGAATCCAGGCCGGGGAACAGCTGCGGAAACTATACGATAAGGCGCTGGAAGAAGCCGGTGAATGCGCCGCCGCTGTTTTTGAAGCGCATCAGATGCTGCTGGAAGATGAGGGATATCTGGAATCCATCTATGACACAATTCGGACAAAGCGGGTGAATGCCGCCTGCGCGGTTCAGGCGACAGGGGATGGCTTTGCGGAAAAGTTTGACGCCATGGATGATGATTATATGAGGGCAAGGGCCGCAGATGTGAGGGATATTTCCAATCGGCTGGCGGGAATCCTGGAGGGGCATGGGGAAAAAGAACCGGTGGTCGCGGAGCCGTCCATTATCGTGGCGGATGACCTAAGCCCCGGCGAAACCATGCAGATAGGCCGGGAAAAGATTCTGGGCTTTGTGACGGTGCATGGATCGGAGAACTCCCACACTGCCATCCTGGCCCGCACCATGGGCATTCCGGCTTTGGTCGGCGTGCCGCTGGATCTGGAAGAACTCCATACGGGAATGTCCGCTGTGGTGGACGGACTGGAGGGAAAAGTGTCATTCGAGCCGGATGAAGAGCTCCGGGCACGGACAGAGGAAAGGATGGAGGAAGAGCGGGAAGGGCGCCGCCTCCTGGAAGCCATGAAAGGGCGGGAGAGCGTGACCAAGGACGGAAGGCGCGTCTGCCTGTACGCCAATATCGGAAGCGCGGACGATGTGGCATATGCGCTGGAGAACGACGCGGAGGGCATCGGGCTGTTCCGCAGTGAATTCCTGTATCTGGGCAGGGACAGCTTCCCCACGGAGGAAGAGCAGTTCCGGGCATACAGACAAGCGGCGCAGGAGATGGCCGGAAAAAAGGTGATTATCCGCACCCTGGACATCGGGGCGGATAAGCGGGCGGATTATTTCGGCCTGGAAAAAGAAGAGAACCCGGCTCTTGGCTACCGCGCCGTCCGCATCTGCCTGAAACAGCCGGACATTTTCAAAACCCAGCTGCGCGCGCTGCTGCGGGCCGCTGTGTTCGGAAATGTCTCCGTCATGTATCCTATGATCACGTCGGTGGAGGAAGTGCGGCAGATTTTCGGAATCGTCAAAGAAGCGCAGGCCGAACTGGAGGACAGAGGGGTTCCATACAGGCTTCCCGAGCAGGGAATCATGATCGAGACCCCTGCGGCGGCGATGATAAGCGATGAACTGGCGGAGCTGGTGGACTTTTTCAGTATCGGGACCAACGATCTCACCCAGTATACTCTCGCCATGGACAGACAGAATGGAAAACTGGACGATTTTTACAATCCCCATCATAAGGCTGTCCTGAAGATGATCCGGATGGCGGTGGACAGCGCCCACGGCCATGGGAAACGAGTGGGCATCTGCGGGGAGCTGGGAGCTGACCCGGAGCTCACGGAGACATTCATACGAATGGGGGTTGACGAAATATCGGTTGCCCCGCCTATGGTATTGAGACTCAGGAAAGCAGTCAGGGAGCTGGATGGGGTGCGGTAGAGCGTTCTGTATGTTCAGAGCGGTTTGCGCATCCAGATATGGGGGCATCCCTGCTCGTCTTCGATATCGCCGTATTCCGTGAATCCAGATTTTCGGTAAAAGTCCGCGGCCTGGCACTGGGAGTGCAGGACCAGGGATTGTCCGCCTGCAGATCGCACATACGCTTCGGCTTCCCTGATAAGAAGCGAGCCGATATTTTTGTGTCTGTATTCTTTCAGGACAGCGAGCCTGCCGAGGACGTAGGAAGCTTTTCCGGCATCCCGGAACACCCTGCAGGTGGCGACGGGCATTTCGTTTTCGTCAAAGAGCACGAAATGCACAGCCGTGTTGTCCGTGTCGTCATATTCGTTCTGAAACCCCTGTTCTTCTATAAAGACCTTTTTCCGGATTTTCTTTGCGCAGTCCGGGAAATTTTCGTATTTGACTGTTTTCATGACAGAATTCACCCTCCCGATTCCAATCTGTTGTTCCCTGCTTTTTTAGCAAATATGATACAATGATTTTAGCATATGCGGCATCGGGTTACAAGGGTGCTGATGCGGAAAAAAGGCGGCCGGGCGTATGCTAGTCTGCCGGCTGATCCGGGGCCGGGGCTTCATCATGCAGATGCTTCATAAATTTCACGAAGTCGACAACGGAGGTCTGCCGTTCCTGATTCAGAGTCAGGACTGTGTCAACGATATTATAAAGGGTATAATCCGAAGTGATATGCTTTTTAAGGGCTTCGGGAGGACAGCGGTATTCCGTGCGCCCCAACAGGTAATCCGTGGTGACGCCGAAGAACTCCGCCAGTCTGCACAGCATGACCGGGTCAGGGGCATGCACATCATTTTCATAGCTGGAGATGGCGCTTATGGACAGATTCAGGCAGGCGGCCATCTCTTTTTGGGCCAGCCCTTTTTCGCTGCGGAGCTGTGACAGAGTCGTTCCCAGTTTCTTCATGAAATGCCGCCGCCTTTCTTTTTTCGTCTGATATCAACAGATAGTTAGCTGAAATTTACGTACCGTGAATATTATATTAATACATTTTAGGAAATATAAAATAGCATTTTACGAATAGTGTAAAAAAACAGAAAAATTTCACGATTCGTATAAAGCATCTCTATTTTCAGCTCTGCCAAAAATATGTTGTTTCGTCATGGAAAATTCTGTATAATGAAAAGAAAGGGCCGTGCGCGTCTGGCGCCCGGGAACAGGGATAAGGAGGGAATACGGTATGGGTTTGGAGATGATAGAGGCAGGGTGGCTGTCCATTTTGCCGCCGCTGATTGCGATTACGCTGGCTTTAATCAGCAAGGAGGTGTATTCCTCCCTGTTCCTGGGAATTTTCTCGGGGATGTGCGTATACTGCTTCTGCAGCGGCGGGAATATCCTGCAGGCGGTTACATATGTGTTCGATATGATGGCGGCTAAGATTGGGGAAAATGGTTACATGATTATTTTCCTGGTGCTGCTTGGTTCCCTGGTGGTCATCGTGACCAGGTCCGGCGGGTCTGACGCTTACGGGCAGTGGGCGGGACGGCGGATTAAGAACAAAGCCAGCGCCAAGCTGGCTACCGCGGTGCTGGGGCTTATGATTTTCGTGGATGACGGATTCAACTGCCTGACCGTGGGAACTGTTATGCGGCCTATTACGGACAAGTGCAGGATTTCCAGAGAGAAGCTGGCATACCTGCTGGACGCCACGGCTGCGCCGGTATGCATCATCGCGCCGATTTCCAGCTGGGCGGTGGCAGTGGCCTCCGAGGTGGAGGAGGCGGGAGGCCTGAATGCTTTTGTACGGACGATTCCCTATAATCTGTACGCTATTTTGACAATCATTATGGTATTTTTCCTAAGCGTCACGGATTTTGATTTCGGTCCTATGGAAAAGGCGGAGGCCGGGAGGAGAGAGGTAAAGTTCGAAGAAAAGGAAGCTAACAAGAAAAAGGGTACCATACTGGATTTGGTGTTGCCGGTGGCGACGCTGATAGTGTGCGCGATTCTGGGCATGGCCTATGTGGGCGGCTTCTTTGAGGGGAAATCCTTTGCGGAGGCAATCGGGGAAAATCCCACGGCGGGCCTGACGCTTGGAACTTTTGCGGCGCTGACAGTGGCATTGATTTTGTACCTGCCCAGGAGAATCATGAGTCTGAAGGAATTCATGAATGGGGTCATCGATGGTATCAAGACGATGATTCCTGCTCTGACGATTCTGATTCTGGCATGGGCCCTTGGGGGCGTGTGCCGGGAGATGATCGGGACGGGGTTTTTTGTCAGTGACTTTGTGCGGGGCGCGCGTCTGCCCTTTGGCGTGCTGCCTGCAATCGTATTTGCCGTGGCGGCGTTTTTGTCCTTTTCCATGGGGACGGCCTGGGGGACTTTTGGAATCCTGCTTCCTATCGTGTCCATGATGTGCGTGGGAGACGAGGGCGCAGCGGTTCTGATTCCTGCGCTGGGCGCCACGCTGGCAGGGTCTGTGTATGGGGACCACTGCTCACCGATTTCCGATACCACGATTCTGGCATCCACCGGGGCGCAGTGCGAACATCTGCGCCATGTGGAGACTCAGCTTCCTTATGCCACGCTGGTGGCGGCAGTGTGCTTCTTCGGGTATCTGGTGGCCGGTTTTTCCAGAAATCCGTGGATTACGATAATATCGTCCGTCCTGCTGCTTTTTGCAGCCTTTGGCGCGATGCTTTACCGGCATAAGCGCGGGAAGATTTCAATCGGAAAAAATGAGCCTTACGCGGATTCGTTCTGTGACAGGGCTGAATGAGCGAAGAGGGCCGCGCCGAAAGCGGCCTCTTCCTCATGCTGTTCTATTTCCGGTTTCATTCCGAAGCACTCTTGCAGGATATCCTGCAGGGCGCTGTTTTTGCGGATGCCGTTGCCGGAGGCAATCAGCCGGGTTCTGGTGATGCCGGTGCCCGACTGGATGACGCGATATAAATCATGAAGTTCCCGGACCATGCCGTTCAGAACGCCGCGGATCATGGCGGCAGGATGAAAGTTGTCCAGCCGGATGCCGGTTACGGAGCCGGTGTCTTTGGGATTTTCCCGCGTGCCGGAAAAGGTAGTCCTTATCTGCCAGTCCTGTGCGCTGCCGCGGGGGGCTGTCAGGAAAGACTGCATGATGCCGTACTGCGGCTGGTCTTTTCCTCCGGCGGCCGCAGCGTATTCCCGGAAGAAATGCTCCAGCGCGGCATAGGCGGCGCCGCCGCAGAGGGCGGCTCCTACCAGCAGATAGGAATCCGCCGTAAGGGGCCGGGCCTCGATGCCGGGGCCTTCAAACCAGGAATCGGACAGCACGGAAATCTGCGAACCGGTGCCGATGTTCACCAGCACGGAATCCCAATGGAATGCGCCTCTTCATAGTCAGGCAGATTCCCGCGTCCGTCCTGCCAGGTATAGAGCGGGCTGACCGGATTGCCGTCTTTGTCCAGATAGACGATGCCATGCATCTGCCCGGTGAGTCCGATGGCGGTGATATCGCTGTATGCCGTGGTCAGCTCCTTCAAGGCAGCCAGCACCTTTGCCCGGATGGAAGAAACGTCCTGAAGCCGCTCCCAGGGATGGGACGCAGCGAGGAAGCTGTCATTGGGCAGAGCGGCTGTGCGGAATATGGTAAAACTTTTTGGCAAAAATATTTGTAAGAAAATCTTTGCAGACAGGCCTGAAAGGAGTAAAATAGAAGAAGTTCATGCCTGCGGGCAAATAATAGAAAGGAATGGATATTCATATGGGAGTGTTATCGAATCTGGAACCACGGAAGGTGTTCTGTTTCTTTGAGGAAATCACCCAAATCCCCCACGGCTCCGGCAATGTGGGGCAGATCAGCGACTATCTGGCGGAGTTTGCCGCAAAGCGGGGGCTGTACTGCGTCCAGGACGAGCTGAAGAACATCATCATTGTCAAGGAGGCCGTGCCGGGATATGAAGACGAACCCGTAGTGATACTGCAGGGCCACATGGACATGGTGGCGGTGAAAAAGCCGGACTGCGATATCGACATGCGGAAAGAAGGCCTGCGGATAGCCGTCAAAGGCGACGAAATCTACGCGGAGGGCACCAGCCTCGGCGGCGACGACGGCATCGCGGTGGCTTACGCGTTGGCGCTCCTGGATTCCGATGCCATAAAGCACCCCCGCCTGGAGGTGATCGTCACCGTGGACGAGGAGGTGGGAATGGACGGCGCCAGGGGCATAGATTTATCTGTGCTTACCGGGAACCGCATGGTGAACCTGGACTCAGAAGAAGAGGGCATCTTCCTGACCAGCTGCGCGGGAGGAGCCAGGGTCAAGTGCAGGCTGCCCGTGGCTGCGGCGGAACAGGACGGTGAGGCCATGGAGGTAGTGATAGGAGGGCTCCTGGGAGGCCACTCCGGCGGAGAGATACACAAGGAGAGGGGCAATTCCAACTGCCTGTTCGGCAGACTTCTGAACCGCCTTGCGGAAAAACTGCCTGTATGTCTTCTGGGGGCAGAGGGCGGACTGGCGGATAACGCCATCTCCCGGGAGACAAAAGCCGTGCTCGTGGTGCAGGAGCAGGACAGGGCATTGTTCCTGGATACCGTAAAAGAGGTCGAGGCGGAATTTCGTTCAGAGCTGGCCTCCAGGGATCCGGATGTCCGTATCACAGTAGGAGAGGGGAAAAGAGGAAACTATCGGTGCGCTTCGGCAGAGGATACGAAAAAAGCGGCCGCGTTCCTGATTGCCCTGCCCAACGGCGTCCAGGCCATGAGCGCGGATATGCACGGATTGGTGGAGACCTCTCTGAATCTGGGCATCCTGAAATATGAGGACGGTGTCCTGAGCGCGGACTTCTCCGTGCGCAGCAGCGTGGAGAGCGCGAAGAGGGCATTGATAGACAGGCTGTGTGCAGTGACAGGACTGGCGGGGGGCAGCTGCATGGTCAGCGGCGATTATCCGGGCTGGAAATACCGCAAGGATTCCCCGCTGCGGGACAAGATGACGGCTCTTTATGAAAAAATGTACGGAAAAGCGCCTAAGGTGGAGGCTATCCACGCGGGCCTGGAATGCGGCATCCTGGGCAGCAAGATAAAGGATTTGGACTGTGTTTCCATGGGGCCCGACATGAAGGCCATCCATACCACAGAGGAGACCCTGAGCATTTCTTCCACCGGGCGGGTCTGGGAGTTTCTGGTCAGGCTGTTGGAAGAGAAAGAGAAGTAACGAAAATAAGAATGATGAAATTTTCCCATACCTGAATGCTCCAAAATGAAAGGTGCAAAGTCTTTGATAATTCCATAGAGACTTTACACCTTTGTTTTTGGTTGCTGTTCAGTTGTGGTCAAAGTGTTATAGTTTCCGGAAAGCAGGTGATCATAGGTCTTACCTTTTTGATTATCCTTTATGCGCATGAAAAAAGAAAGTGCCAAAAGCCGGTAAAATCAAGCCTTTGACACTTCCCGCTCTATCGGAGTGGCGGGATTCGAACTCGCGACCTCCGCCTCCCTAAGACGGCGCTCTAACCAAGCTGAGCCACACCCCGTAAGACATTTAGTATTATAATGTGTACCGGGAAAAAATGCAACCTTTTTTTTGCAAATTTTGCAAATTAGTAGAAATAGATAAGTAAAATCAGAAATTCCGCATATATATTAGGCAAATCGACCAAGGTGATAAAATGCACGCTGAAGTCATAAACATTCGTAAACATTCAAAAGTCAACAGATATATTGAAAACAGTGCGGAATCTGTTATAATATGGGTGCAGAAAAGTGATTTGCAGGAGAGGGAAAAATATGCCTATGAAAGCAACACCAGGAAGAGAGAGGCCTGAAAAAGCAAAGTTCCAGGGAGGGGCCTCAAATTTAAAAAACGGAGAAAGAAGAGCGCCAAAGCAAGGGGCAGCCGGACGGGAAGCGTCAAAGCGGGAGGTAAGGCAGGTGCCGGAACGAGGAAAGCCGCAGGGGAGAGAACAGGGAACCGGAAAAGGCCCAAAACAGAAACTCTGCCCCGTATCCTCCAAATGCGGCGGTTGTCAGTGGATCGACCAAAGCTACAGCAAGCAGCTGGAGGCCAAATCCACAAAATTCCGCAAACTCATGGAACCCTATTGCAGGCCGGAGCCCATCATCGCCATGGACGAGCCTGCCCATTACCGCAACAAGGTGCACGCAGTCTTCGGAGAGGACAAGAGACACAATGCCATCTCCGGCACCTATGAGGAAAAGAGCCATCGCATCGTTCCCATAGACAGCTGCCTGATAGAGAACCGGAAAGCGGATGAGATTATCGTGTCCATCCGGGGGCTTTTGAAGTCTTTCAAGATACGCCCTTATGACGAGGATACCGGCAGGGGGCTGCTGCGCCACGTGCTGATTCGCGTAGGGCATGCCACGGGACAGATCATGGTGGTGCTGGTGCTGGGCTATCCCGTTTTGCCCTCCAAAAATAATTTCGTGAAAGCGCTGCTGAAGATTCACCCGGAAATCACCACCATGGTGATCAATGTCAACGACAGGGATACCAGTATGATTCTGGGGGAGAAAGAACAGGTGATATACGGAAAAGGATACATCGAGGATGAACTCTGCGGCATGACTTTTCGAATCTCTCCCAAATCTTTCTATCAGGTGAATCCCGTGCAGACCGAGAAACTGTACGCAAAAGCGATGGAATATGCGCGGCTGACAGGAAAAGAGACCGTGCTGGACGCCTACTGCGGCACAGGGACCATAGGCATGATTGCCAGCAGGCAGGCCGGAAATGTGCTGGGGGTGGAGCTGAACAGAGACGCGGTCCGCGATGCCGTCAGCAATGCGAAGCGAAACGGAATCACCAATGTCCGTTTTTATCAGAAAGACGCGGGAGCGTTCCTCCTGGAGATGGCGGAGGCGGGAGCGAAGCTGGACGTGCTGTTTTTGGATCCTCCCAGAACAGGCAGCAGCGAGGCGTTCTTAAACGCGGCGGCAAAGATAAAGCCTAAGCGAATCGTATATATTTCCTGTAACCCGGGTACTTTGGCGGAGGATCTGAAGACCCTGGTGAAAAAAGGATATAAAACGGAAAAATGCGTAGCGGTAGACATGTTCCCATATACGGACGCCATAGAGGCTGTGGTGGCCCTGTCCCTGTGAAATGCTTAAAGCGGTATAGTACAGAGTGGTATGGAATGGCCCCCAATGAAATAAATGGAGATAAAAGATGAAGAAAATATTGCTGATAGCCACAGGCGGCACCATCGCTTCGGGATATACACAGGAGGGACTTGCTCCCAAGATAGCGGCAGCTGAGCTGCTGCAGTATGTGGAGGGATATCAGGATTTCTGCCGGGTGGACGTGGTGCAGCCCTTTGGCCTTGACAGCACCAATATATACGGGAAGCACTGGCTGGAGCTGGCGGATCTGATTGAGTATCACTATAATGACTACGACGGATTCGTCATCTGCCATGGCACGGATACCATGGCTTTCACGGCTGCCGCCTTGTCCTATCTGGTGCAGAACAGCAGAAAGCCCGTGGTGGTCACCGGAGCCCAGAAGCCCATAAACCTGCCCATAACCGACGCCAGGACCAATCTGCTGGACAGCCTGCGCTTTGCCTCTGAGGAGAGGGCTTACGATGTGAACATCGTCTTCGGCGGCAATGTGATAGCCGGGACCCGGGCGAAAAAAGAGCGGTCCAAAAGCTATAACGCCTTTTCCAGCATCAATTATCCGAACATAGCCACCATACGGGACGGCAGAGTGGTGTTCTATATCGAGGATAAGGACAGGATGACCGGCGAAGTGACTTTCTATCATAAGCTCAACGAGCGGATTCTGCTGCTGAAGCTGATGCCTGGTATGGACGGGATGGTGCTGGACAGGCTCTTCCCCTATTATGACGGCGTGATCATCGAGGCCTTTGGCGTGGGAGGGCTTCCGGACTATGGGCAGACGCCCTTTTATTCGGAAATCCGCCGCTGGATCGACGCAGGCAAGCTGGTGATGATGGCCACCCAGGTGACCCATGAGGGCAGCGACATGGAGGTCTACCAGGTGGGAAAGGCGATCAAGGAAGAGTTCCACCTGATGGAGACCTATGACATGACGCTGGAGGCCACGGTGACCAAGGTCATGTGGGTGCTGGGGCAGACGAGGGAGCCGGAGCAGTTCCGCAGGCTGTTCTACGAGACGATCAATCATGACATTTTATTAAAAGAAATGTAAAATCCGCAGAGCGGCGGAAAATGAGAGGCAGGAAAAGACACAAGGAAATGGAAATCGATATAAATGGAACACGAAAAAACGTACAAAAATATACGCAGAAAGGAAAGCGGAGCGTCCGACGCCGCATTCTGCTCTGCGCACTGCTGCTTTGCTGCTGCCTGTGCGCCTGTGGCAGGCAGGAGTCCGAGACCGTGAGGATAGGCTCGCTGAAAGGCCCCACTTCTCTGGGCATTCTATTCATGATGGAGGAGGCGGAACAGGGGCGGACGGATTGCGAGTACGAATTCCGGATGGCCGCAGGAGCTGACGAGCTGCTGCCGCTTCTGGTAAAGGGGGAACTTGACATTGCGTTAGTTCCTGCTAACGTAGCCGCGGTGCTCTACCGGAAGACTGAGGGCGGCGTGACGGTCATCGACATCAATACCCTGGGAGTCCTGTATCTGGTCACAGGCAGCACGGAAATCACCGGCGTACCCGATCTAAAAGGTCACACTATCTATCTCACGGGAAAAGGCGCCACGCCGGAGGCTTCTCTGAAGTTCATCCTGCAGAAGAGCGGCCTGACAGAGGATGACTATAAGCTGGAATACAAATCCGAGGCCGCGGAGGTGGCTGCGGTCCTGGCACAGAACCCCGACGCCATCGGCCTGCTGCCCCAGCCTTTCGCCACGGCGGCCCTGATGCAGAATGAGAATCTGCGGATAGCGCTGGACATGAGCGCGGTGTGGGAATCTCTCCAGGAGGAAGAGGGAGGCGCCATGGTTACAGGCGTCACTGTGGTCCGCAATGAGTTCCTGCGGGAGCGCCGGGAGAGCGTGGAAACCTTTCTGGAGCAGCACAGGGACAGTGTGGCGGCCATCAATGCGGATCCCGAGGCCGGAGCCGCCCTTGCCGTGGAGGCCGGTATCGTCGCAGAGGAGCCCGTTGCGGTGCAGGCCATCCCCCGGTGCAATCTGGTCTGTGTCACCGGTGAGGAGATGAAGAGCGCTCTGTCCGCTTACCTGGACGTGCTGGCTGAATTTGACGCAGAGCTGGTGGGCGGCGGTCTGCCGGAGGAGGATTTTTATTATTAATGTTATCAAAAGGTACAGAAAATTTATTATCATACTTGGCTGGCTGGCGGTCTGGCATCTCCTTGCTCTGCTTGTGGACAATGAGATACTGCTGGCCGCTCCTTTGGAGACGGGGCGGGAGATATTGGCCCTGTCCTGCAAGGGCGGCTTTTATCTGACAGTGGGGAGGAGTCTCCTGCGCATTGCGCTGGGGTTTCTGGCGGGATGCGCATCGGCCTTTCTCCTGGCGGTCTGCAGCAGGCGGAAATCCTTTATGGAAGAAATCCTGTCCCCTGTGATGACGCTGATGAAAGCGGTTCCCGTGGCATCTTTCGCGGTGCTGCTGCTCATCTGGTGGGGGTCCTCCTTTCTGGCGGTGGCGGTGTGCTTCATGGTAGTGCTGCCGAATCTGTATCTCAATATTCTGGAGGGCCTGAAGAGCACCGACGTGAGGATGCTGGAAATGGCCCGGGTCTTCCGGCTGCCTCTGCGGAATCGTTTTTTCTACATCTACCGTCCGGCGCTGAAACCTTTTTTATACAGCGGCCTGAAGCTTTCCCTGGGAATGTGCTGGAAGTCCGGTGTTGCGGCGGAGGTGATCGGCACGCCGGATTTCTCCATCGGAGAGAGGCTGTACCTGTCGAAAGTCTACCTGGACACGGCGGGCATCTTTGCGTGGACTGCCGTCGTCATACTGATGAGCGTTCTGTTTGAAAAGGCGGTTATGTGGCTTTTGGAGCGTTTCCTCAGATGGGAGCCTGCCTGCGGGAAGCAGAGAAGCGCCGGAAATGCGGATAATCACCGTATAATTAAAAGCGATATTTCGATAAAGGTGTCGGATGTCACAAAAATATATGGGGAACAGACGGTGCTGGATCATTTCAGCGCAGACTATATTGCCGGAGAAACCTATTATCTCACCGGCCCTTCCGGCAGCGGCAAGACCACGCTCCTGCGCATTCTGGCGGCGCTGGCCCGGCCGGATTCCGGTGAAGTCATCCTCCCCTCCTCCTGCGGCATGGTCTTTCAGGAGGACAGGCTCTGTGAGGACTTCAGCGCGGTCAAAAATGTGGAACTGGTCACAGGGGACAGTAAAAAGGCGCAGGAGGCCCTGGGGCAGCTGCTGGAGCGGGAGGCTCTGCACAGGCCCTGCAGGGAACTCAGCGGCGGCATGAAGCGCAGGGTGGCGCTGGTCCGCGCCATGGAGGCGGAAAGCGGGTATCTTCTCCTGGACGAGCCCTTCGCGGGAATGGACCAAAAGACCCGCCGTCAGGCTGAGGACTATATCCGCGCAAGGCAGGCAGGCCGCACCATGATTATAGCGGACCACTTTAACAATTTTTAAGAATTAAAGCCGAAGAAAAAAGCAAAAACATTTGTATTTTCAATTTCTGTATGTTATAATGGTTTAATGAGTGCGAGTGCGTCTGCTGCGTAGGCGGAAAATAGAACGCAGGCGATTGAAGGAGGAAATGTAAAAATGAGTTTACAGGTAGAGAAATTAGAGAACAATATGGCAAAACTGACGATTGAAGTGCCTGCGGAGGAATTGGAGAAAGCCATCGAGGGCGCATATCAGAAGAGCAAAAACCGTATCAGCATTCCGGGTTTCCGCAAGGGCAAGGCCCCCCGCAAGATAATCGAGCAGATATACGGCAGGGAGATTTTCTATGAAGACGCAGCCAATGCGCTGATTCCGGATGCCTATGAGAAAGCTTATGACGAGTGCGAAGAGGAAATCGTGTCCAGCCCCAAGATTGATGTAGAACAGCTGGAGGCCGGAAAGCCGTTCATCTTTACCGCAGAGGTAGCCTTAAAGCCTCAGGTGACCATTGGACAGTACAAGGGCATGAAGGTGGACAAGGCTGATCTGGATGTGACAGAGGAAGAGATTACCGCGGAGATTGACAAGGAGAGAGAGAAGAATGCCAGGACGGTGGATATCACCGACAGGGCTGTAAAGGACGGTGATATCGCCACCATCGATTTCGAGGGATTCGTGGACGGCGTGGCATTTGACGGCGGCAAGGGAAGCGATTATCCCCTGACCATCGGTTCCCATGCGTTCATCCCCGGTTTTGAAGAGGAACTGATCGGCGCGGAAATCGGAGCGGAGACGGACGTGAACGTGACTTTTCCCGAGGATTATCAGGCGGAGGAGCTGGCGGGCAAGGCGGCAGTGTTCAAGTGTACGGTCAAGAGACTGCAGGAGAAGCAGATGCCCGAACTTGACGACGACTTCGTAAGCGAGGTTTCCGAGGAGAGCGATACCGTAGAGGAATATAAGGAAGAAATCCGCAAGAAGCTGGCCGGCCGCAAGGCCGACGAGGCCAGGGCAGTCAAGGAGGACGCTGTCATCGACGCTATCATCGCCGATGCCCAGATGGATATCCCCGAGGCCATGGTGGAGACCCAGCAGAGACAGATGGTGCAGGAGTACGCTCAGAGGATGCAGTCCCAGGGCATCAGCATGGAGCAGTACATGCAGTTCACCGGCATGACCAATGAGATGCTCTTAGAGCAGGTGAAGCCCCAGGTCATGAGGAGAATCCAGTCCAGGCTGGTACTGGAGGCTGTGGTGGCCGCAGAAAACATCGAGGTCACCGAGGAGGAAATCAATCAGGAGCTGAAGACCATGGGCGAGGTCTACCAGATGGAGGCCGACAAAGTGGAAGAGCTTCTGGGCGAGAACGGAAGAAAGCAGGTGGCTGATGACCTTAAGGTCAAGAAAGCCATGGAGTTCGTAGTGGAGAACGCGGAAGAAGTGTGAGAAGTGCACTCACACGGAAGAATGCCCAAGCGAGCCCAGCTCGCTTTGTGCATGAGCATTCTTCCAAGCGCGGTTATTGCGCTTTGCCCGCAGCATTTGTTAGTACCGCCAAGCGGCATGATTGGAAGTGTGCAGGCGGGTGCGGAATCAGGATAGGAGGTTTTTATAATGAGTTTAGTGCCTTATGTCATTGAACAGACCAGCAGAGGCGAGCGGTCTTATGATATTTATTCCAGACTGTTGAAAGACAGAATCATCATGCTGGGAGAAGAGGTGAACGATGCCTCCGCCAGCGTCGTGGTGGCGCAGCTTCTGTTCCTGGAGGCGGAGGATCCTGAAAAGGACATCCACCTGTATATCAACAGCCCGGGCGGCGTCATCACGGCAGGCATGGCGATTTACGATACCATGCATTATATCAAGTGTGACGTGTCCACGGTGTGTATAGGCATGGCGGCCAGCATGGGTTCTTTCCTGCTTGCCGGCGGCGCCAGGGGAAAGCGTTTCGCGCTTCCCAATGCGGAGATCATGATTCATCAGCCGGCAGGCGGGACCCAGGGCCAGGCTACGGAGATTGATATCGCCGCGAAGCATATCTTGAAGACCAGAGAGAAACTGAACCATATCCTTGCCGAGAATACCGGCAGGGACTATGAGACCATATGCTCCGATACCGAGCGCGATAACTGGATGAGCGCCGAGGAGGCTAAGGAGTATGGAATCGTCGATATGGTCATCAGCTCTCATGCCGCGCAGGAAGAGAAGTAATCCTGCTTAATCTGTGAAGTAAATTTTTTAGGAGAAAAGAATGGCTGGAAAAATGATCGGAAACGATATCAGATGCTCTTTCTGCAACAAGACCCAGAATCAGGTCCGCAAGCTGATTGCAGGACCGTCAGGGGTCTATATCTGCGATGATTGTGTGGATATCTGCGCGGATATTCTGGAGGAGGAGCTGCAGGATGAGGAAGAGGAGGAATCGGTTCGCCCTGATATCAATCTTCTGAAACCTGCTCAAATCAAGGATTTTCTGGATGAGTATGTGGTGGGCCAGGAGGAGGCCAAGAAAGTGCTCTCCGTGGCTGTCTACAATCATTACAAGAGGGTGATGGCTCCCAGAGACCTGGACGATGTGGAACTGCAAAAGAGCAATATCATCATGGTAGGACCTACAGGCTCCGGCAAGACCTATCTTGCCCAGACTCTGGCGAAAATCATCAACGTGCCCTTTGCGATTGCGGATGCGACGACGCTGACAGAGGCCGGATATGTGGGCGAGGATGTGGAGAACATTCTGCTGAAGTTGATTCTGGCTGCGGATTATGATGTGGAGCGCGCCCAGTACGGTATTATCTACATCGATGAGATTGACAAGATTACCAAGAAAGGCGAGAACGTGTCCATCACCCGCGATGTGTCAGGCGAGGGCGTTCAGCAGGCTTTGCTTAAAATCGTGGAGGGGACCGTGGCGAATGTACCGCCTCAGGGGGGCAGAAAGCATCCTCATCAGGAGCTGATTTCCATTGACACCTCCAATATACTGTTCATCTGTGGCGGCGCCTTTGACGGCCTGGAGAAGATTATTGAAAACAGGCTGGACCGCAAGGCCATCGGCTTCAACACCGAGGTAAGCGCAAAGAGTACCAAGGATCTGGATGATCTGCTGCAGGAGGTGACGCCTCAGGATTTGGTGAAGTTCGGGCTGATTCCTGAGTTCGTGGGCCGCGTGCCCATCACTGTTGCGCTGAAAGGTCTGGATAAGGAGGCGCTGGTGCGCATCCTGAAAGAGCCCAAGAACGCGCTGATCAAGCAGTACAAGAAGCTGTTCGATCTGGATGAGGTGGAGCTCAACTTTGACGACGAAGCGATAAAGGCCATCGCAGCCAAGGCTTTTGAGCGCAAGACGGGAGCCAGAGGACTCAGATCCATTATGGAGTCCATCCTGATGGATACCATGTTCCAGATTCCTTCCGATGAGTCCATCGAGGAATGCGTCATCACGAAAGAGACTGTGGAGGAGGGGAATGAGCCCCTGATTTTCCACAAGAATGACCATAGAAGAAGTCTGGATAAAGCGATGTAATGAAAGCATTCCAACTAAAACGCCGTCCCTTGTGACGGCGTTTTTTACAGATTTGGGAAAGGATGTGGATGAGTATGGTGATAAAAAATGTGGGTCTGGAGACGGTGTGCGGCATCACCAGCAAGATTCCGGAGAATCTGCTGCCGGAGGTGGCTTTTGCCGGGAAGAGCAATGTGGGGAAATCTTCCCTGATCAATGCGCTGATGAACCGCAAATCCCTTGCCCGCACCAGTTCCCAGCCGGGCAAGACCCAGACCATCAATTACTACAATATAAACAATGCCATTTATTTTGTGGATCTTCCGGGATACGGCTACGCGAAAGCCAATGTGAAGGTCAAGGAGCAGTGGGGCAGGATGGTGGAGAACTATCTGCACAAGTCAAAGCAGCTGAAGCAGGTGTTCCATCTGATCGACATCCGCCATGCGCCCACGGAGAATGACTGCATGATGTATGACTGGATTCTGCATAATGGCTATCAGCCCATCATTATAGCTACGAAACTGGACAAGATAAAGAGAAGCCAGATACAGAAGCAGCAGAGCCTGATTCTCAGTACCCTGAACGCGGCAGAAGGAACTGCCATCGTCCCTTTCTCCGCGGAGACCAAGCAGGGACGTGAAGAAATATACGGAATATTGGATAAAATCCTGGAGGAGAATTTGTGAGAAAGTACTGTAAAGCACTGGCAAACCTTACGGTGGCGGCAGTGATTCTGGCAGCCGTTCTGTTCCTGCTGCCAAGGGCGTTCATTTTTTTCATGCCCTTTGTGGCGGGCTGGATCGTCGCTTTGATAGCCGGGCCGCTGGTGCGCTTTTTTGAGGAAAAGATAAAGCTGAAGCGAAAGGCAGGCAGCGCTTTCGTCATCATTGTCATCATCGCGCTGGTGGTGCTGGTAATCTACCTGGTATTTGCCCAGCTGTTCCAGCAGGCCTCAGGGCTGGTGAAAGCGCTGCCCGAAATGCTGGAGGGTGTGGAGACGGATCTGGAGAGCATCGGAAAGAGACTGAACGCGCTGCTGGCCAAGCTGCCGGGCGATATCAAGCTGGACTTCCGCGGCAGCAGACTGCAGCTGGATTCCTATCTGGGGGATCTTCTGGAAAAGCTGGGTTCGCCCACCATTGAGGCGGCGGGCAATTTTGCCAAGCTTCTGCCCGGCATTTTCATCGGCTTTATCATGTCGCTGCTCTCGGCCTATTTCTTCGTGGCGGAGCGGCATCAGCTGAATGAATGGTTCCGAAAGCATATGCCGGCATCTGTGCAGATGCGCTATCGGATTATTCGCCGCAGTCTGGGGAAATCCGTGGGAGGGTATTTCAAGGCCCAGTTAAAGATTGAAGTGTGGATGTATTTCCTGCTTTTGATCGGCCTGGGGATTCTGAGAGTGAACTATTTCGGGCTGATAGCGTTAGTCATCGCTATCCTGGATTTCCTGCCTTTTCTGGGCACGGGCACGGTGCTGATTCCCTGGGCGGTCATCAGGATACTCACGGCCCAGTACAAGACTGCCATAGGCCTGTTGATTATCTGGGGTGTGGGACAGCTGGCCAGGCAGCTGATTCAGCCGAAAATCGTGGGAGACTCCATCGGAGTGCCTCCGCTGCCCACATTGTTCCTGCTCTATATCGGGTACAAGCTGAGCGGCGTCCTGGGCATGATTCTGGCGGTTCCGCTGGGATTGCTGGTATATTCGCTGTATGAAGAGGGCGCCTTTGACACTACGAAAAACAGTGTACTGATTCTGATGGCGGGCATCAACCGGTTCCGCAGGCTGGACGAAGCGGACATGACCGAGGTGGAAGAAATGGGCCGGCGCAATGAGGAGACGGCGCGGAAACTGGAACAGGAAAAATTATAATCATTTTTTTGAAACTTTTTGCCCCATAATGGAGTCTATAACAGTAGAGAATGCGAAAAAGCAAGCTCTGCTGTTTTTTTGTATGTTGCACAAAATTTTAAAAGATTTATGCAACTTTGATACAAAATTATTTTACAATAAATGCAGTAAATCAGTATGCTGTGGGATATTAATAGTAGAGAGAAAAGGTTGACCAAAACGAGCTGGTATGACAAAAGAGGGAGCAGATGACCGGGAGCTACAACTGAAGATCGATGCATACGGTGATATGCTGTTCAAGCTCAGCTTCCTGCGGCTTCAGAATGCGCAGGACGCGGAGGATGTGGTTCAGGAAGTGTTTTACCAGTATCTGAAGAAGCCCCGGACTTTCCAGAGCCCGGAACATGAGAAAGCCTGGTTCCTGAAAGTTACCTTGAACGGCTGCAGGAAAGTCTGGCGCAGCGCATGGAAGCGCCACCAGGCACCCTGGCCCTCAGGACCAGGGGACGCGGAGAACAGTCAGTGGGATTTGAACGGCACAAAAGAGGCAATGCCTCAGGACGCTCAGGTGCATGAGCCGGAGGAGCGCTTTTTCAGGCGGGAGGAGAACCGCCGTCTGATCCAGGCAGTGCTGGCGCTGCCGGAGAAGTACAGGGATGTGATTCACCTTTTCTACTACGAGGAGCTTTCGGTAAAGGAAATTTCCCGGATAACAGGCCGGGGAGAGTCCACGGTCACCTCCCAGCTGACCAGGGGAAGGGAGCTGCTGCGAAAGTCATTGAAGGAGGAATATGACTTTGGATAAATTTCAGGATGCATATCGAGAAGCTTCAAAGGAATTGCCGCGGATAACAATCAGTGCGGAAGAAGTCCGGGACGAACTGCACCATTGCCGGATGCAGCGCCAGAGGAGGAAAATCCTGCTGGCCAGAGGCTGTGCCGCAGCCGCCGTATTTCTCCTGTGCAGCGCGGGGACAGTGGCCGCGAAAAGCTACAGGGACAGTGTCATTTCTGTAAGGGAAAATGGATTTGTCATCTCCGGTTCCCAGGAGGATGCGGGTCTGCCCGCAGCGTCGGCAGAGTTGAGCAAGTTTTTGGATATTGACTCATTTTTTAAAATAGGGGGGGTATTTTCCGTAGAGGACACTATCCCTGAAGAGAAAGTGGAGTATTTTGAGCCTGAAATCATGGAATATGATTCCATAGATGCGTTCCGGGCGGCGGAGAGCGCGGTGATGGTATTACCGGAGAAAGATTTATTCGAGGAAGAGTTCACAAATGAACGGGTATGCGTCATCGATGAGGGGGAGGACATCTATATGGATCTCATGAATGATGAGTCCTATTTCTCCCTGCATCAGGTAGACCACAGACAGTATGAAAACTACAGTACTGCTACATCTTATATGGGACAGAGCTGCAATGAGAGAAATTTCGTGAACAGCCAGGGTCTGAATTATGTGGTATTTGACACTGTGGACGAGACGGGAGAGCTGCAGTCCGTCCACGCGGTCATCTCCGTGAACGGCTGGGATTTGACAGTCAGTTTCGGAGGCTTTGAGAAGGATGAAATCGAGAGAGTCCTGAACGGACTGGATCTGACAGTATACTATAGTAATTATTGATTAAAATTAACAGTTATCTGGTTGACTGGGAGAGGATGGAGGATACGATGGAAAAAGAGAATTCCTTGGAAAAAAAGCATACTTTGGAAAAAAACGTTTTAGTATATAACAATAGAACGGGAATCGCAGAAAAAATGGCGCCTTTGCTCATAGGAGAAGGGCTTTCCGTACTGGTGGCGGCCGATTTGGACCACCTGTATAATATATTGGAAAAGTCAGAGATACATCTGATGCTGGTGGACGTAGAGCTGAATGACAAGGGATGGGATAAGGGCATCGAGATGATTGCCGGCCTGCGGAAGAAGAGCAGCATTCCTTTGATCGTAGTGTCCGCCCAGTCCGCGGAGACGGCGAAAATCATGGCCCTGGAGGCGGGAGCCGACGACTATGTGACGGCGGACTGCAATCCCCTGGAGCTTCTGGCGAGGATTAAATCCCAGCTGCGCAGGTATACCCAGCTGGTAAACATGTGTTCGAATATCGACAGGATCTACAAGGTGGATGAACTGGTCATCGACGACACCCAGAGGAAAGTTACCGTGGAGGGGCGCAGCGTGCGCCTGACCCCCATTGAGTACAAGATTCTGCGATTCCTGGTACAGCAACGGGGAAAAGTGTTCTCCAACAGCCAGATTTATGAGAATATCTGGCATATGCAGGCAATCGGCGCGGACAACACCATAGCGGTGCACATCCGCCATATCCGGGAAAAGATTGAGAAGAACCCCAAGGAGCCCAGATACCTGAAAGTGGTGTGGGGGAATGGGTATAAAGTAGGCTGACTGCGGGCATTCTTCCAGGGCGCGGTCGATGCGCTCTGGCTGCTGCTCATCATTTGGCTGTTGCTTATCAATAGAAGAGATAGTGGCAGGGATATTCCTCTATATGCCAGTCGTATCCCGAATCATTGAGATAGGTAAGGATGGCCTGGTTGTTCTTAAGGACGATGTAGGCGTTTCCGGGGAGCAGGACCGTGTCGGTGGTGATGGAGAAATGCATCCGTCCATAGCCGTCTTCGTGGGTGGTCTCCGCTACTGTGTAGGGGGATTCCGGGAAGAAAGCTGTGTAGAATTCCGACACGCCTGCGTAGTCAAGGTAGATATCCCGGATATCCGGCCGGGAACCGGCATATTCAACAGCCTCGTTGGCCGGCACGAACTGGGGGATGGTCTCTGCCGGGGAATAGGACGTAAAGTAATATCTGATGAACATGACTGCGCAGAACAGATAGACAAGGCTGAGCCCCGCCATGAAGTAGATTCTGAGAGAGCGGACGAAACGGCAGGCGGAGATAATTCCGCATATCAGGAAGTACAGGTAGGAGATGAATAGGTAGTTTGCGCGATAGAGATAGCCATGGGATAATCCGATGGCTATTAGTCCTGCTATGTAAAAGGAAAAGAACAGAAAGCCATGGCGGCAGGTGCGCGACTTGAAATCCCGCAGCCACTGATAGCAGGAGGCGGCAAAGCCGATCAGGATAAAAGGGATGGAGACGGCGTACATGGTGTAAAATCCGTCTACCGCATCCAGGGGACGTCCGTCATGGGTCAGGGTACATTTGATGATGTCGATCACATTATTCCTGAAATTAGAGAGGGAGATGTCCGAGAGCCTGGAGGCGGCAGTGGGAGAGAGCGTAAAGCCCAAAAAATGAATGGGCGGCAGCCCAAAAAGCAGCGTGCAGACGAAGAGCAGTATGGGCAGCGCCGTGATGCATACGCACAGGGCGGACAACAGGGCCCGCCGGAAAGTGATTCTGCGGCACCAGAGCAGATAGAGCGTGATAAGGCACAGGAAAATCGGCACCACGAAATAACTCAGCGCATAGGAGTACATGACGATGCCGAAAGCCACGCTGTAGGCGATCAGGTAAGATAATCTGCCTGTCCTGACATATCTGGCCAGCAGATAGAGGGCTGCCGTAGAGCAGCCCAGCATGAGATTGCAGTCCAGGGCATAGCGCCCGTGCATGATGAAATAGGGACAGAAAGTAAGCAGGAGAGCGCCCGTCAGGGTGACTTTCCTGTTTTCATACACGGAGGAGACCAGCCCGGTACCGAAGAGCACCACCAGCATGCTGGAGAAGAGTCCTGGCAGCCTCAGAAGCGTCAGAGACAGGGAGCCCTTTCCGATAGTTTTGACCAGCAGCACT
The DNA here is from genome assembly GCF_943193215.1 of Acetatifactor aquisgranensis. NCBI lineage: Bacteria > Bacillati > Bacillota > Clostridia > Lachnospirales > Lachnospiraceae > Acetatifactor > Acetatifactor aquisgranensis. The sequence goes on from NZ_CALPDH010000017.1 coordinate 128,603, forward strand.
ACAAGATAGGAATACAGAGGGCTCTGACCGCCGCCGAAATTTTCAGGATAGACGGGCATTTCGTTGAAATATCTGTCCACTCCGTAATTTGCAAGGCACCATGCATTCCGGGCCAGTCCGGCCTCATCGATGTGTACGATATCAGGAATCTCACTGATGCGGTAGGCTCTCAGGAACAGCGCGGCTGCGAAAATCATGAGCAGACAAAAGAAATAGGTATGGCGTGACGCCTGTATCCGGTGCATAAATCATATTCTCCTTCTATGCCTATTGCGTACATTCCAGCATGAACTGCAGTATCAGGCTCAAAGGTACCGCAGCCAGCTCTCCGTCCTCGCTGCCCCCGGAGAGAATCCCTGCCAGCCGTCCCTCCGCGTCCAATAGTCCGCCGCCGGACATTCCCGGCTGTACCTTACCCTCTGCCCATAACATGTACTGTCCGTAATCATCCATGTAGATCCAGGGATCCAGAATAGTCCCCTCATAGCGGAGCTCCCCGCCGTCCCTGGCGAGGCCCACCGCGGTACAGGCATCTCCGATCAGCAGCCTGTCAAAGCTGTCCTTGTCCGATTCCACACATTGATAGGATTCTTCCCGCTCATCGGGGATTTCATCCAATGGGACCCGTATCAGGGCGATATCCGTCGTAGCGGAAGCGCTGATATTGTTGGCGGAGATTTCCCATCCATCGCGGAAACGCAGAGCCGCCTGTCCGCCGGGTTCCATTCCGGATACCACATGGGCCGCTGTCAATACATACAGCCAGTGCTGGTCTTTTTGATATAAGATACCGCTGCCATTGGCCTCTCCTGCGGTCACGGATACCAGGTACGCGGGGAGCATGTCCGATTCTGCGTACTCATCATGTCCGCAGCCTGTCAGGGACAGGAGCAGCGCGAACAACAGGATTGCAGCCATTACAGTCTTCCCAGCGCGGCTCCGATATCCTTCCGCATGGCAAGCACCGCGGCCCTGGAGGCATCCGCATATCCCTCGCCTCCGAAGTGCTCATACTGCTCCTGCTGATAGGCGGCGATGATGCCTCTGGAGGAGTTGACGATAGCGCCCAGGCCGTCTTTGTCAAAAAAGTGTACTAAATCGGCGCCTTTGCCGCCCTGGGCGCCGTAACCGGGTACAAGGATAAAAGATCTGGGCATGATTTTCCGCAGAATCTTTCCCTGTTCCGGGTAGGTAGCGCCCACCACTGCGCCTACGCAGCTATAGCTGCCATTCTCCGGCATATATTCCTCTGCCCATGACGCAACCATCCCGCCGATGACTTCATAAATAGGTTTTTCGGTTCCCGCGCTGTCCTTTACCAGACGGTCCTGCAGCTCGCCGCTGCTGGGATTGGAGGTCTTGACCAGCACGAAGATTCCTTTCTTCTCTTCCGCGCATACTTTCAGAAAAGGTTTCACGCCGTCAGAGCCCAGATAGGGATTCACGGTGGCGAAATCCTCATCAAAGCCATAATACTCACTGCCGCCCACCTGTACCTTTCCCAGATGGCCCACAGCGTAGGCCTCGGAGGTGGAGCCGATGTCGCCGCGCTTGATGTCGCCGATGACCACCAGATCCTTTTCCCTGCAGTAATCCACGGTCTTCTTAAAGGCAATTAGTCCGGGAATGCCGAATTGCTCGTACATGGCGATCTGGGGCTTCACCGCGGGCACCAGATCGTAAATGGCATCCACGATGCCCTTATTGTACTGCCAGACGGCTTCCGCCGCGCCTTCTAAGGTCTCGCCGTATTCGGCAAAGGCAGCTTTTCGGATATGCTCAGGCACGAATTTCATCATGGGATCCAGGCCCACCACGATGGGCGCGTTCATTTTCTGAATCTTCGCAATCAGTTTGTTGATCATAGTTACCTCTTTTCTGCGCGGCTTTCGCCCGCGTTTTCTTATTCACATCTTATCATTCCGGATGTCTAAAGTCAATGGACGGGCTTTTTTGCGCGGGACAGGATGTGATTTTTTGATTTTAGAATACATAAAATATCCGGATAAAATTATTGCATTCGTGAAATCATATTTTATAATCCGCAGAATCTTTTAAAATAGTACCGAAATCAAAATGCTGCCGCAAAGGGGAGAGGAGGCGTTCCATGAGGGAAATCGGCGATATACTGGCGAATCTGCGCAGAGAAAAAGGAATCGGCCAGAAGGAAATGGCGTCTCTCCTGAATCTGTCCGTGGGGACCATCTCCAACTATGAGAACGGCGTCCATTCCCCTGACCTGAACACCCTCTGCAGGCTGGCGGATTTTTTCGATGTCACCGCGGATTATCTGCTGGGACGCACGGAATACCGCTGTCCTCCCGAGATTCTGGGCCGCTATGTGGCTCTGGATTACACGGCCCAGGATATCATCAACACGGTCCTGGCGCTGGACGAAAACACGCAGACCTCCATCGTGGATTTCGTGAAATATATGCAGCATCTCCACGGAAAGCCCTAGGTCTCGATATTGTAGAAATTCAGTGCGGCGATCACCATATAGATGACGGTGAACAGTATCAGGAACAGATTCATGATTCCCAGGGCCATCAGTACATTTCCGGCTGCCATGCCCAACATGGCGCCCATCACGGCGACGAATATGGCGATACTCATAACCAGCATCTGTATCAGCTGCCTGCCTGTGTTGCCCAGGGAACTGCCTGCCACCACCTGCGCCACCGCTAAGGAGTACAGTTTGTTGGCGGACATGGCTACATAGAAGAGGATGGTGAGCAGGGCTTCCAAAGGTGACAGGCCAGTGATGAAAGCATAGGGGATGACCATCAGACAGCCGTTTATGAGGCTCTGCACATGCTGCATCATGGTGGCGGCTATCAGCTTCCGGAAAGGCGTGTCCGGGAGCAGATAGGTGTAGGGAGATTTCAGCTCCCTGGCCCATTTTCCGCTGAATCCTGTAAAGATGAAAATCATATAAGCCGCCACCACAGGCATGATAAAAACCCGGAAGTTCTCCAAATCTCCGAATCCCCCCTCGCTACAGTACAGATAGGATATTCCTGCCCCTGTAAGGACTGCCGCTATGGTATTGATATCGAAGATGAAGTATCTGCTCTTTTTATATTCCAGCAGCTGCCTGTAGAACAGCGCATTGGCGCCGTGTCCCCGCCAGCGGACGCTGGCTTTGGAGAATTTCTGTTTTTTGCCAAGCCGCCTGGCGGCATTGCCCTGTCTGCGGTTTTCCAGAACTTCCTCATAATCTTCCGCGAACTTTATGGCATCCTCATAATAAGCCCCATTGCATTTCATGCGCCATGCTGCCGTCAGCACCGCGGCAAACAGCAGGCCATAGCAGATTGTCCCCGCCATGTTTACCGCGGTGGCGCCTGCGAACAGCAGATGCACTACCGCGATGTACCAGCCGACTAACGGCACCATCTGTATCATATCGCTGTGCAGGAAATGCGAGACGCTTCTCATGCTGAGGCCTTCCTGCAGATAGGTGAGGATTCCCATCAGCAGCAGAATGACTACAAGAATGTAGGCGAACTTTGTCACGAGACCCCGCTGTTTTTCCCGGATGCGTTCGGAGCCGTAGAGGAGAAGCATGATGCCGCCCTCCAGAAGATTTTCTATGAAAATGGAAAATATGAAATAAACTGCCAGCCGCCAGCCCTCCACATGGAACAGGACATTGCCGTATACTACAGCGAACAGGTTCAGCAGAATCTGCATGAACAGCGTCTTGAGATGGGCATATATCAGCACTTGCTTGGGGCGGACCGGCGAGGGGAACAGAAAGTGCACATCGCTGTTGCGGTACACCAGGCCCTTGCGCTTTGCGTAGGCGGTCAGATTGGCCGGAATCATCCAGAAAGCCAGCACTGTCAGCACGGCGGCCATTCCGCCGGAGGAGTCGATGCCAGCCTGTTCCACCATTACTTTAAGGGAGGCGGGAAGGGCGAACAGGTAGAACAGCAGGACAAGCAGCAGGAAATAAGTCCCCGGCTTGCGCAGCGCCATTTTGATACGGTTGATCAAGGTCCTTTTATAGAGATATGCTATCGCTCCCATGCGTTACCTCCCGTTCTGCGCAGGCCGTTCTGCCTGTCCCGTGACAGAAAAGTAAAGCTCCTCCAGGTCCTCATGGGCCAGCGCTTCTTTCGCGTAGGTGCCCAGGATATGGCCCTTGTCCATGACAAATGTCACATCCCACAGCTCCTTTACCATTTCCAGCATATGGGTGCTGATCAGTACGGTACATCCCTGGCTTTTCAGTTCCAGAATCTGGGCTTTCAGTTCCTTGATGGCCGCAGGATCCAGGCCCACCATGGGCTCGTCCAGCAGGATTACTTTCGGCCTGGTGATCAGGGCGCAGCATATGCTGACTTTCTGCATCATTCCTTTGGAGAGTTCATTGCCCAGCTTCTCCTGCTTGTCGCTCAGTTCAAAGCGCCCGAAGAGGGCAGACACTTCTTCCTCTGAAATGCTTATCCCATAGGCTCTGCTTATGAATTCTATGTGCTCCCGCACCGTGAGGGCCTCGTACATATAGGGCAGTTCCGGCACATAGGCAAAGCATTTTTTCGCCTCCATGGTGCGGGAATCCTGCCCCTGGATGCGGACGGCGCCCTTGAAGCGCAGGAGGCCTGCGATGCTTTTGATGACAGTGGATTTTCCGGCGCCGTTGGGGCCTAAAAGGATTCCGATTTTCCCGTCCGGCACTGTGAAGCCCACATCGTCCGCGGCCAGGGTCTTTCCGTATTTTTTGGTTAAGTGAATGACTTCCAGCATGATTCATGTCCTCCTGCGTCTGTAGTTTATGTCTCAGAGCAGCATCACGCCGCCCAGTCCCGCCAGTACGGCAATGATGTATAATAAAGCCAGATGCGCGGGATAAAATGCGTAAAAGAAATATTTCATCTTCAGTCCCCGGCTGCCATTGTACAGGGCGACGGGGATGACGGCGAAGAAGGCCGGGAGTTCCGAAGGGCTCAGGATGCACAGCACCACACAGCCCGCCGCCATGGCTGCCGCCCTGTGCCTGCGCAGCAGATACATCGCCGCCATGGTCAGCACGCCCATGCCTGCATAGTCCGTGCGGAGAAGCTCCGCCGCTGTCATGCACAGCGCCAGCGCCGTGATGTCAGCGGAAACGGTCTGGATGCGTCCAAGCCCTTTCCGGATTCCATACAGGAGAAAGCCCAGGGCTATCACGCTGCCTGAGATGACGGAGAAGATGACGCGTTCCTCGATTTCGAAGAAAACCAGCACATTGCTCTTGGACAGATAGACGGCGGGGAGAACCACGCCTGTGACAGGGAAAATCATCCGCAGGGCCGCAGGCAGCTTCTTTTCTTTCTGATTTTCGGCTTTCTCAAAGAAGCTGAAAGCACAGAGCGCCAGCAGGCCCAGCAGGAGAGTGAAATATACGTTCTGATATTCAAAATTAAACGCTTGCCCGCATATGGCGAAATCGAAGGGAATCTCTGAAATCAAAGCGAAAATGCCCAGGCGCAGGGCGTATTTTTTCACATTCCTGGTTCGCTGGAATCCCTCTACCAGCAGGAAGCAGAAAATGGGAAAACCGAGCCGCCCTATGGCCCTCATGGCATTGTAGGCGAGATAAAGGGACGCGTGCTCCTGCTGCCAGACCCAGGCGCCCTGGCTGTCTGCGGCGGAGCGTATGCCCGCCACCAGATATCGTGCGAGCACTGAAGCTGCCGCATGATCGATCAGCATGGCGATTACGGCTATGATTTTGATGGTGCTTCCGCTTAAGCCCCGTTTCTCTCCGGACAGGGGAACGGAAGACTGTATATTATTTTGTGCGTTATCCATAGTGTGGTTCCTTTCCTGGAAAATTGTTGTATGGTTCTATTCATACAATAAGCTTTGGGGCGCAATCTGTCAATAGTCATCCTGTACATAAAAGCTTTCGGCACTTATGAAATTTTTCTCAACTTATTGACAATCGTTCTTTTTTGGGGGAAAATAAAAAGAAGCGGGTCCAAAACCCGGAGAAAGGATGGCGTAAGGATGACAAAGATAGATGTAGTTTCAGGTTTTTTAGGTGCCGGAAAGACCACTTTGATTAAGAAGCTTCTGAAAGAGGCGCTGGACGGCAGCAAGACTGTGCTGATCGAGAATGAGTTCGGCGAGATCGGCATTGACGGCGGTTTCCTGAAAGAGGCGGGAATCGAAATCAAGGAGATGAACTCGGGCTGTATCTGCTGCTCGCTGGTAGGGGATTTCGGGACTTCGTTAAAGGAGGTCATCGAGACCTATGCGCCGGAGCGTATCCTGATTGAGCCCTCGGGCGTGGGCAAGCTTTCGGATGTGCTGCGGGCAGTGGAGAATGTGGCGGCGGATTTGGATGTGCAGGTGAACAGCGCCGTGGCGGTGGTGGATGCCTCCAAGGCGAAGATGTATATCAAGAATTTCGGCGAGTTCTTCCTCAATCAGATTGAGTACGCGGGGACGATTATCTTGAGCAGGACGGACAAGGCCAGTGCCGCGAAAGTGCAGGAGTGCGTGGCGCTGATCAGGGAGCATAACAATAAGGCCACGATTATCACGACGCCCCTGGCGGAGCTGGAGGGCAAGGCGGTCCTGGAGACCATAGAGGGCGCCGATACTCTGGAGGAGATGATGAAAGAGATGCTGGAGCATACGAAAGAGGAGCATCATCACCATCACGATGGAGAATGCTGTGAGGGGCATCACCATCATCATGACGGGGAGAGCTGTGAGGAGCATCACCATCATCACGATGGAGAATGCTGCGGGCATGACCATCATCATGACGGGGAGAGCTGTGAAAAACATGAGCACCATCATCACGATGGAGAATGCTGTGAGGGCCATGAGCACCATCATCACGATGGAGAGTGCTGTGAGGGGCATGAGCACCACCATCACCATGAAGAGGAATGCTGCGGCCATGAGCATCACCACCACGATGGGGAGTGCTGCTGCGGCCATGACCATCATGACCACCACGGCCACCATCATGCGGATGAAGTGTTCACCAGCTGGGGCAGGGAGTCCCCTGCGAAGTTCACCGTGGAGAAGATTGAAAGCATTCTGACCGCCCTTGACAGCGGAGAGTACGGCGCCATTCTGCGGGCAAAGGGCATGGTTCCCGGCCAGGACGGCACATGGATATATTACGATTATGTGCCCGGGGAGCATGATATCAGGACTGGCAGGCCGGAGGTCACCGGAAAGTTCTGTGTAATCGGTGCGGAGCTGAAAGAGGATAAGCTGGAGGAACTGTTCCGGGTATAAGTTTATTGCACTGGTTAAACGTATATGGCTGGCGTTATGTAGTCAGGTTACTCGGAAATGTTAACTTTTAAGCAGTATAAGCTCACGGGCGCAAAAGGCTTACTGCGGTCCCGCAGCATGGCCTGCGCCCGCGGGCCGTCAAAGTGGCAGACCTATTGACCACGAGGATAAGCAGCACAGGCCGCGAAGGCGTCCGGAAGAATACGGTACGGAAAAGCCTGCTTCTGGGAAAGCATTCTCACGGAGAGCGGCGGACGGAACCTGTGCATATACAAGCCCTGGTCGGGCAGATGGGAGCGAAGATGAAGCCTGTATATATGATCAATGGTTTTCTGGAGAGCGGCAAGACGGAGTTCATCACGTTCACGCTGGCACAGAATTATTTCCAGATTAAGGGAAAGACCCTCCTGATTCTCTGCGAGGAGGGAGAGAATGAATATGACCCTGACCTTTTGAAAAAGAGCCGCACCATAGTGGAACTGATTGAAAGAGAGGAAGATTTCAATCCGGCGCATCTGACGGATCTGGAGAAGCTGCACAAGCCGGAACGTATCGTTATTGAGTATAACGGTATGTGGAATTTCAAAAATATGAAACTTCCCTGGTACTGGAAGACAGAGCAGCAGATTACGATAATCGACGGCTCTACTTTTCCCATGTACTATACCAATATGCGTTCCCTGCTGGCGGAGATGATCCGCAAGTCCGAGATGATTATCTTCAACCGCTGCGATACCGTGCGGGACCAGCTGAATTCTTACAAGAGGAACATCAAGGCGGTGAACCCCTCCGCAGACGTGATCTTCGAGGACGCCCAGGGCGAGATTGACGAGATTTTTGAGGAGGATCTCCCCTATGACCTGAATCAGGAGACCATCGTGCTGGACAATCAGGGCTACGGCATCTGGTACCTGGATTCCATGGACCATCTGGAGCGCTATGTGGGCAAGAAGCTGCAGTTCGTGGCCATGGTGCTGAAGCCGGAGAATTTCCCCAAGGACTATTTCGTTCCGGGGCGCATGGCCATGACCTGCTGCGCGGACGACATGTCCTTTCTGGGTTATGCCTGCGAGTTCGACGGAGCAGAGGCATTGAAGCAGAAGGAATGGGTGAAAGTGACGGCCACGGTTTCCAAAGAGTATTGGAAAGACTACAATGGGGAGGGGCCTGTCCTCCATGCAGTCAGCGTGGAGAAGACCAAAGCGCCCAGGGAGACGATCATCAGCTTTTCCTGAGACCATGGGAAAGAGGGGCATTCAATGGAAAGAAAGCATTCCGATGAAAAAGAAATACATCAGCTGAGAAACCGGTTTCATGACCTGGCGGAAAAATCTTTCCAGCAGGGCATCTTTACTTTTACAGGCTTCCTGGGCCTGAGCGAGCAGGATATTTTCTGGCAGGAGGAGAGCAGGATTTCCCACGCCGGATATCGCCTGGAGGGAGGCTGCGAGGCGGCGGACAGGGTGGTGGCGCGCTTCGGCAATCCGGAGGAGCTGGGGTACGAGGTGCCCTTTCCCATTGTCTGCGTTCATATAGAACCTGTGGCGCAGAAGTTCGCGGATGCGCTGTCCCACAGGGATTTTCTGGGGGCGTTGATGAATCTGGGAATTGAGCGGAGCACCATCGGGGACATCAAGGTTGGAGAGAGCCAGGCCTATCTGTTCTGCCTGGATTCCATTGCGGGATTCATCTGCGAAAACTTAAGCCAGGTAAAACATACCAGCGTGAGATGCTCTCTGACAGAAAATATCGGGGAGATTCCCCGGGAACAGCCTCTCGCCGTGGGGATACAGGTGCAGTCCCTGCGCGCTGACGCCGTGGTGGCAAAGGTCTATAATATGTCCCGGGAGAAGAGCCTGGAACTATTCCGGGCGGGCAAGGTCTATGTGGACGGCCGTCTCTGCGAGAACAATTCCCGCCAGCTGATATCCGGGGAGACCGTGAATGCCAGAGGATATGGAAAATTCGTGCTGGCAGGCGAAACGAGGGAGACAAAAAAGGGAAAGCTGGCTGTGGATGTGTTGCTGTACCGATAGATATGGTTCATACTGACGGGAGTGTATATGTATTCTTACTCGATTATACAATGGTTATTCTTTTTCTATTTTTACTGTTTTGTGGGATGGTGCATCGAATCGTCCTATGTGTCCGTCAAGTCGAAGCAGCTGACGAACCGGGGTTTCATGAGAGGGCCTTTCCTGCCGCTGTACGGGAGCGGCGCCATCATGATGCTGGTGGTGTCCATGCCTTTCCGCGACAATATTTTCATGGTCTATGTGGCGGGATGTATCGGCGCTACCGTGCTGGAGTATGTGACAGGGGTAACCATGGAGGCGCTGTTCAAGGTGCGGTACTGGGACTATTCCAAGAACAAGTTCAATTTCCAGGGACATATCTGTCTGGGCACTTCGCTGGCCTGGGGATTTATGACGATTCTGATGACAGAAGTGGTTCATGTGCCAGTGGAGAGTCTGGTATTCTCCATGCCGGGCACGGTGCTGAGTGTGGTGACCGGCATCCTGACGGTATACATCGCGGCGGATTTCGCCCTGTCTTTCAAGGCGGCCATCGATCTGCGGGATGTTCTCGTCAAAATGGAGAAAGTCAAGGAGGAGATGGTGCATATCCAGAAGCGCCTGGATGTGGTCATCGCCCTGACAAGCCAGGAGATGGAGAACTACAAATCTGCCCTGGCTGAAAGCGCAGGCATGGCGAAAGAGGAATGGGCCGAGAGCATGGCCATGCATATAGAGGACATCAAATCCGGCATCGAGCGGAAGCTGAATCAGGTAAAGGCTATGATTCCTGCCTGGGGCGCGGAGCAGAAGAAAGACATCGGGGAAGAGCTTATGGAACTGAGGACAAAATACGCCATCAATGTGGCGGACAGGAAGCGGCTGGGGAGGCTTAAGGATTTCTTCCAGCGCGATCTGCTGCGTTCCAATCCGGGCATGACTTCCGTAAGGTTCAGGGAGGCCCTGGAGGAACTGAAGCGCAGGTCTGTGGGTAAGGATAATGAGGACGAGAGGCAGGACTGAGGGGCTTTTCGGCTTAAGGGAAAGGGGTTGCCGCCTGTGCGGCAGCCCCTGATTTGGTTTGCGCGCCATGGGCGCGCTCTAACGGGTGAAAGTCCCGAACACGCCTGGGCAACGAGGAAGTGTATAGCT
>NZ_CALPDH010000018.1:0-129763 GCF_943193215.1 Acetatifactor aquisgranensis
AGACACAAAAAATGGTTTAGACCTCATAATAAGACTCTAACCATTTCAGACAGTTCGCTATTAACTTAATGACATTGATTCAGCGTTATGCAATATAAATGCCGTTTAGATAGGAGGCAGATGCATAAAAGGCGGCCATTTTACTCAATGGACTGTCTTAACATTAGATAAACATTGATTATGATACAATGACCTGATTCAAGGCGTGGAACGGCTGGACGGCCATCCGTGCTATGTCCATCCATGCCCGTGAGCGCGACTGTGCTCATGGCATAAAGTTGACCCGGAAAGGCATGTGACTACTTCTGATTCCAGACGCTCCAGGGCGCATGGAATCATGGTATTCAAGAAAGAATCCCGTATAAGTCCAGCCAGGAAATGTCGATAACTGATTTATACTGCTTAACAGTGATAGTAAACGTCATAATTATTTTTGCTTTGAATGAAACCAAAGTAAAGATATTAAAGTCGTTTACTATAAAATTTCCGAGCAACCCGACTACATAACGCCAGCCATATACGTTTAACCCGTGCAGTATGGTAAATTCTGGCGTTATGCAGTATAAAACAGCATCTGCCCAGCACACCACCAGCACATGTCCGGGGGGCCGGGCGGGGCAGACGCGGAACTGTCATAGGAGGGGCGAAATGAGGCTTTTAGTGATTGAGGATGATAAACAGCTTGCCGCCGAAATGAAAACAGGCTTAGAGCGGCAGGGTTTTCGATTGATATTGCCAATACAGGGCTTGCCGGAGAAGAAAAGGCGTATGTGACGGACTATGACGCCGTTCTCCTGGACTTGAATCTGCCGGACAAAGACGGGCTTGCGATACTGTCATTTTTGCGGAGCAATGGGCGGAATATGCCTGTCCTGATCGTATCGGCAAGGGACGCCGCAAGGGAAAGGGCCGCTGGCCTTGATCTGGGCGCAGATGACTACATCGTCAAGCCTTTTGACTTTATAGAATTGACTTCCCGGATCCGTGCCGTTGTCCGCAGATTTTACGGACGGACAAATCCTACGATCATGATTGGCAGTTTGTCGATCGATCCGGCCATACAGACGGCAATGTGGGGAAAGGAAGCAATCCCGCTGTCGCCAAAAGAATTTGACATTCTTTTGTATCTTGCGGAGCGCCACCCGGAAATCGTGTCCAATGAGGACATCATAGAGCACACATACAATGAGGAGTTTGACCTGTTTTCCTCGGTGCTGCGGGTGCACATCTCAAACCTCCGCAGAAAACTGCTGGCAGCCAGCGGCCAAAACCTGCTGATAACAATAAAGGGAAAGGGGTATTGCCTATGGAACGATTCAGAAAGATAAAGTTTCAAAATTTTGTCATGCTGTACTCCCTGTGCCTGATTGTCGTGTTCATCCTTGCCGCGGCCCTCTTCCTCGTGAACATCAGAATCGATGTGCCGGAGCAGATGCGGGGCTATTATGTATCCGTTGACGGCGTAAGCATCACCGAACAGGGTCTTAACATACCGTGGGGAGAGCTTGACCGGCGCGTCGTTACAGAACAGGAGCTCCACAGTTTTTTGGCCCCCTATTATATGGCGGTGATTGTTCATGCCACATTGACTGCCTTTGTGATTTCTCTGCTGCTGTCTTTCGTGTTCGCCCATATGCTGACTCGTAGAATCGTAAAGCCCATTGAAGAAACAGCGAACAGTCTCAAGAATGTCAGAGAGAAAACAAATCCTGCAGATATCGCTTTTCCAAAGGAGCTTTCCGATATTGAGACTGCCTTTCGGGAAGCGCAGAAGGAGATTGCCGGCCTGTACGCGGATTTTGAAAATCTAAGCTCATATATTTCCCATGAGCAGAAAAACGCCCTTGCGCTGCTGCGGGCTATGATACAGAACGAATGCCCTGCTGTGGGAGAATGGGCGACAGCGCAGCTGGACCGTATGGTAAAAAGCCTTGACGATATCCTTACCCTGTCCGCAAATGAAAGTAAGCTGGAAAAAGTGGATTTGTGCCTTGTCTGCGGAATGGCGGCAGACGAATACAAAAGAGTTTACAGGAATCTGTCCTTCGATTTTGACGAGGACGCCGCTCTGTATATTAGGGCCCATGAACTGATGGTGTATCGGGCGGTATCGAATTTGATTGAAAACGCAATCAAATATGGGGCTGACAAGCCTGTCACGGTATATGTGGGCACACAAAAGGGATGTCCCTATGTCTCTGTTGAGGATCAGGGGATTGGCATCCGCATGGAACAGCAGGAGAAGATTTTTGAAAGCCGCTATCGGATCGGGAGCCGAAAGAAAGACGGATACGGCATAGGGCTAAGCCTTGTCCGCCATGTGGCGGAGCTGTGCGGCGGATTCGTATGGGTAGACAGCAAGGAGGGCTGTCCCACAACCCGGATATCCTGATCGCGGACGAGCCCACGGGAAATCTGGACGAAAGCACACAGGACGGGATCATGGCGCTCCTTTCAGGCCTTGTCAGGAATGAGAATCGCTGCGTCATCCTTGTCACGCACTCCCACAAGGTTGCGTCCTGTGCTGATGAAGTGCTGGGCTTATCGGGCGGCAGACTGACCACAGTAAATCAAAAAAGGTAACCAACGGATGATAATGAGAGCGAATACAGCTGAATGGAGGAAAAAATGGGCATTAGCGGAGTAGGAAGCGTAAATTCCTATATTTACAACATGAAAACAGGGAAACTATCGACAAAAGACGGTCTGCGCGACGAATTTGCAGAGTATTTTAACGATGACCTGGACGGCAGGGATTCCCATTCGCTGAATGGTTTTGACCAGCAGCGGAAAAGCGGCATCAAAAAGATGGTCAGCCTGATGGAGGAGATGGGGCTGGGAAAAAATGTGCTGGATACGCTGCAGGGGGATGAAATCGAAATCACTTCGGAGATGGCTGACGCAACTACGTGCATCTTTTCCATCAATGGAGAGAAAGTGTTCACCGTCAACGCGGCAGTAAGATATACGCAGGAGGAAATAAGCGTGTTTGGCAGACTGGACCATCCATATAAGACCACACATCCCACAGGCTATGACCCTGTCAGGAATCGGCTGAGCATAGGTGTGGGAAATGTCTTTTCATTTGGCAATGGCTATAAGTTCACGGTGGAAAGGGATAGGGTCAGGATTGACAGCTATGGAAAGGGAACGGCGGAGGATTACCAAAATGCTGGTTCATTTGCGTTTGGCTTGAGCGCACTGATCAGTTTCGGCGACCAGCAGGCGTTTTCGGCGCTGCATCGTGCGGCGGTCAGCACGCCGATGATGCTGGAATTCCTGAATGAATTAGGAGTCGATACCAGCAGGGAATTCATAATTAATGACACCAGATGTGAGGTAAGGCATGGGCGGATAGAGGAAGTGGGAAATAAGGTGGGCGTTCCCAGTTCTATCCACCAGAAAGCGGTGGAACGCTATGAAAAATGGATGTATCTGCCCCTTTCAAAGAGGTGACGCTTGGACCTGCGGGGAAGCGGATGGAGGTTCCGACTGACAGAGGAATCTCCGGGAATGAAATGGACATAAAAATTCGTCATTGACGAGGAGACTGCTTTCGTGGTAGAACAGATATACAGTTTCCGAACGGCCTGACCAGGATAGCTCGTATGCTTATGGAGCAAGGCAGTCAGCCGGATAGGAAAGGCAAAGCGAGATGCTGCATCGGAGAGAATCTGTTCTGCATGAAACAGCGGAGGAGTGGCGGCAATGGCATATAAAATCCTGATTGTAGACGATGAAAAGATGATGACTGAACTTCTGACCGACCACCTACAGGACTGCGGTTATGAGACAATGGCGGCTAACAGCGCGGGAGAAGCAATCTCTCTGCTGCCAAAGCAGCCTGACCTGATCATTCTGGACATCAACATGCCGGGGATGGACGGGCTGGAGCTGTGCAGGAACATACGCAGCCATATTGCCTGTCCCATCCTGTTCTTGACCGCGCGGATTACCGAACAGGATAAAATCAACGGGCTCCAGTACGGCGGGGATGACTACATTGCCAAGCCGTTCAGCCTGGGCGAGCTGTCGGCGCGGGTAGCCGCCCATCTGCGCCGGGACGAGCGCAGCAGAAGCAGGCCCTCGGTGCTGACTTCCAATGGGCTGATAGTGAATCTGTCGCAGCGTCTGGTTTCCTGGAATGGACAGGAAATCGCCTTTTCCAAACGGGAATTCGATTTGATTGCGTTCCTTATGACCAATGCCAACCAGGTCTTTGACAAAGAGCGGATTTATGAAATGGTGTGGGGATATGATGCGGAAGGTGACAGCAATGTCATAAAAGAGTACGTCCGGAAAATCAGGGCAAGGCTGAGAGAGGTCACAGGGCTGGACTATATCGAAACAGTCTGGGGCGTTGGCTACAAATGGAAGAAGGACTTTCCATAGGAAGAAGGGCTTTCCATAGGAAGAAGGACTTTCCATAGGAAGAAGGGCTTTCCATAGGAAGAAGGGCTATAGTCCATGGAAACGTTGCGTTTACTGGGGGTGAGCGGATTTGGGCAGATAAAGTCGACGCTGCCCGGAACATAAAGGTGGAATATGATATGAAAGACAGGCAGATGACAACCTCAGGAGATTCCGAAAAACACCGGCAAACAGGCCGCCAACCTAAAAACAGGCACACCCGGGGAAAAGCCGCGAGCCGGGACATCTCCCTCCGCGGCTTCTTCATGCTCACCGTCTTCGGCACATTCTGTGTCGTGGCGCTCCTCTCCGGGCTGGTCATTGCGGGCTGTGCGGCCTTTCGCCGGTATTTGCTGCCGGATGCCAACGCCGCATACCTGACAATCGAGTATACGTTGGAAGACGGCACCCAGACCAGCGAGTCTCATCTGCTGACATTCGGTGAGGAATCGAAGCTGCCGGGAATCGTCACGGAGGCGGTGGGATCTGTGACAGTGGAGGACGATGTAACTGTGAAGGCACGGTCTGAAGTGACAGAAGGCCCCGATGCCGCCAGAATCGAGACGAACGAAATCATGTTGGATGCCACCTATTCCATCCAGAAACTGGAGCTGGGCTACGATACGCTGACGCCTAAGCGGAAACTGGCATATCAGTTCTGCGGCGCGGCCATGGTCATCGTCCCGGCAGTGCTGTCCGTTGGCGGCATTCTGCTTTGCGGCTTCTATTTTTACAAAAAAAGGCTTGCCCTGCCCATAAAGCTCCTGTCTGACGCCACTGAGGAAATCGCCGCCCAGAACCTGGATTTTTCTCTGGAATATGCCTGTGGGGACGAGATGGGCGGCCTATGCCGCTCTTTCGAGGCCATGCGGGGACAGCTGGCCGAAAACAACCGGACCCTGTGGAACATGCTGGAACAGCGCAGGCTGATGCAGGCATCCATCGCCCATGACCTGCGCAATCCCATCGCGATCATCGAAGGGTACACGGAATATCTCCAGATGAACCTGCCCGCCGGGAAGATCAGCCCGGAAAAGGCAGAGCGCATCGCAGGGAATCTGAACCTGGCGGCAAAGAGACTGGAACAATACACCGAATCGGTGCGGGAGCTGAACCAGCTGGAGGACATGGAAATCCACCGGGAAGAGATTCCTGTCAGGAAGCTGGTGGAGAGCATCCGGGAGGACTTGGAAGTGATGGCCGCCGGTGCCGGAATCGCGCTGCATGTGACCTGTGCGCTGCCGGAAAGCGGCCTGGAGCAGGAGGGCTCTCCAAAAGCCCGTTCCAATGGCGGCCGCCCGGACGCGGGCGGCAGATGGCAGAATGCCGCGCAAAAGGCAGTCCCCAAAACCCGTTCCGATAGCAGCCGCCCTGACGAGGGCAGTAGAAGACAGGAAGCCGCGCAGAAAACAGGCCCCAAGGCCTACCGAGACAGGGCTGGAAACGCAGACGGGAATCCGGAGAAGACAGTGAAAGCGGACATCGTCATTCTGCACCGGATTCTGGAGAATGTATTTGAAAATGCGACCAGATTTGCACAAAATACCATATCTGTGGATTTTGTGCTTTCCGGGTACATGCTGCAGATTGCAGTGACCGATGACGGAGACGGCTTTTCGGACGAAATCCTACAGAAACGAAAGAAAGCATTCCTGCCCACCGGAGAGGCGGGGCATCTGGGAATGGGCCTTGCCGTCAGCCGTGTGCTCTGCGAAAAGCACGGCGGCAGTCTGGAGATTAGGAACGCCGCGCCCCATGGGGGAATGGTTGAAATAAATCTGTCGGTTATCTGAAGAGGGAGACGGTGGCCAGGTGCTATGAACAAATGGAGCGGGACGGGTTTCAATTCGCGGAACCCTTTAAGGAATCATGCGAAATCAGAGAGCCGCATGCTATACTGTGAAAGCGCAAGTAAGAAAAGCATTCCACTGGAAAAACAATAGAATCACAGTATGACCCTGTCAGGAATGGGCTTAGCTTAGGTGTGGTGCCGCTTTCCGGCTGGATGGAAAGCGGCCGTCTCATCTGGGCGGTCATGCCCGTTTATCCGGGTTCTGCCCAGGATTTTTCATCGCTGCACATATATAAACAAATCTTAATATAGCATCCCCATATTCTTTGACAAAAATTTGACTTTTTTCCATTATGCTCTCCTTATGCAAAATCAAACGCAGAACATAAGGAGGTCTTTTCTCATGAAAAAAACAATCGCAGTCTTACTATCAGCAAGCATAGTCCTTTCCCTGACCGCCTGCGGCGGGAGCGACTCCCAGGCGGCGGGCGGACAGGAAAACAGCCAGGCCGGAGCGGAAGGCGCTGTGGGGACAGACACCGCCGGAGCAGAAGGCGCTGCCGGCACGAATGGCGCTGCCGGAACGGCGCAGGCGGATTTCGGTGAAGTCGAGCGGACATCCCAGGACAGCGCTGCAGGCGGAACCGGCGGTCTGCAGCTCCTGGCCACCCAGAATGATGAAGGGTGCCACACAAAAGACGGCTACTATTACTATACCTTTGAGCCGACGAAGCTGTCCGACGGAAATTACGGTCTCCATCTGATGTATATGGACTTTCAGGCGCTGCAGGAGGTGTATCTGTGCAGCAATGCGGGATGCAGTCATGATTCCGTGGACTGTACGGCAGTCTTGCCCTACGACAGCTTTTACATCGGCTCCACGCTTCTCTTCACATGGCAGGATTCCCTGTATTTGCTGAGCAAAAGGCAGGACGATGACGGTTCCATGGCAGCCTCTTTCAGCGCAGACGTGCTTGGCTCCCAGTCCTCTGATACCGAGGGCAGCGCCGCCGTCCTTTACCGGGCCAATCTGGACGGCACCGGGCGTGAGACGGTCCATATGTTCGACCCCTCTCTGACGCTGGAGGACCTGGTGATGGGGGACGACAGCGGCATCTATGTGGTGACCAAGAAGCTGACCTCGGAACAGGGCAGCGAGGGCACCTACTTCAACTCCGCGGAGCGGAAACTGGTGCATCTGGACCTGTCCTCAGGGCAGGAACAGGAAGTCTGCTCCCTGGACTTTGACAGCTCTGTTTCCTGGAGGCTGGCGGGCTGCTATGACAGAACGCTTGTGCTGAAAGGGATAGATTACGGAAGAGAGGTTTCCGGCGAAGAAATCTTCTCTGACGATGGTTACAAGGATCTGTATGAGAACTCCCAGACAGTGTTCGCCACGGTGGCGCTGGATAATCCTCAGCTGGAAATCCGCTTCCGCCAGGACAACAAAACCGGAAATTACACCCTGGCGGATAAGAATATGATCTTCGCCTCCAACACTGACGGCAGCGTCGCCAGTCTGGACCTGCGCACCGGGGCGGAGAAAGAGCTGTGCAGACGGGAGGGGAGCAGCTATCTTTATGACAGGATAGGAGATAAGCTCCGCTGCGACAGCGGCCGCGGCGACCGTACCTTTGACTTCATCGATGTAAATACGGGTGAAGTCAGCCATTCCTCTCTGGTGAACCAAAGCCTGGGCTGGAGCCTGGAATTCCGCGCCGTGCTGGACGCTGAGGTCCTGACGGTTTATGACTACGATTATATAGACAACGGCGACGGCTCCTATGAGATCACTCGCTACCAGTACGGCCTGATCTCCCAGGAGGATCTGTTCGCGGGCAATGCCAATTTCCGCAAAATCAACATGACCGGAAAGGGAGAATAGCCATGGCAATGCTGGAAATCAGTCAAATCACAAAACGATATAAGGACAAGCTGGCCCTGGATCAGGTCAGCCTGGCCCTGGAGCCCGGCGTCTATGGGCTCCTGGGGCCCAACGGGGCGGGGAAATCCACCCTCATGAACATCATTTCCGGCAATCTGCGTCCCACGGGCGGCCAGGTCAGATGGGAGGGAAAGGAGATCAGAGCCCTGGGCGCGGCCTACCGGAGCCTTCTGGGCTATGCGCCCCAGCAGCAGGGTATGTACGAGCATTTTTCCGGCATACGCTTCCTGTCCTATATGGCCGCCCTGAAAGGGATTCCCGGAAAGGAGCAGCCCGCGGAGCTGGAGCGGGTGCTGCGGTTCGTGAACCTGTGGGACGAGCGGAAGCGCCCGGTCAGCGCCTACTCCGGCGGGATGAAGCAGCGGGTGCTGATCGCCCAGGCCGTGTTGGGGAATCCCAGGTGCGTCATCCTGGACGAGCCCACCGCAGGGCTGGATCCCAGGGAGCGGGTGCGTATCCGGGAGCAGATCCGGGCTCTTTCCGGAGACCGCATCATCCTGGTGTCCACCCATGTGGTCTCGGACATCGAGCCCATCGCGGCGGAGATTCTGCTGCTGAAAGCAGGCCGTCTGGTGGACCGGGGCAGCGTGGAGGCGCTCTGCGGGAAATACGGCGGCGCGAAAGGGCTGGAGGAGGTCTATCTGCAGATTTTCGGAGAGGAGGAGCGGCATGTTTCGTCTGACGGGCTTTGAACTGGAGAAACTTTGGGGAAAGAGGCGGTTCCGGCTGTCCTGCCTGCTGTTGCTTCTGCTGGAGCTGTTCCTCATGTGGTATACCACCCTGCCGGCTGAGGGGAAAGCCGGCCTTTCCGCCTACAAGGCTTTTCAAAAGCAGATTTCCGCCATGTCGGAGGCGGAAAAGCAGGCCTATGTCACCGGACTGAAAGAAACCATGGACGGAATGGCGCTGGTGCAGGATGTTCTGATGCTGCAGGGCATGGGAAACGAGATGGGGGACAGGCTGGCGGTCCAGGCCATGAAAAGCGCCCCCGGCGTGTTCGAGGCCTGCTATGAGCGGTACCAAAGGGGCGACTACCTGACGTTCACGGATTCTTTCTGGCAGGAACAGAGCCTGATAGAGGAGCTGTACGAGGAGTGGGAGAAGACCGCGGGCTATGGGGCGTATCTGCAGTCCGTGCAGGAGAGGGGCTCTGTCCTGGGCGGCATCGGCATCTTCGGCGGGACGGCCGGCGGAGAGGAAGAGGCGTCTTTCTCCGCCAGGAACGTGAAGAAAAGCGCGGAGGACTACGCCGGGCTCTCGGATGAAAGGATCCGATGGATGCCCGGCAAGGGCCTGATTGGCGCTATGAATAACGTATGGACGGATATTTTTCTGCTGTTGTCCGTATTCCTGGCTGTGGGGGATCTGATTCTGGAAGAGAAGGAAAAAAGGTTCTTTTACATCACCAAAAGCACCAGGTACGGGATGGGGAGGAGCATGGGGGCCAAGCTGACCGCGCTTTTCCTGCACTGTGTGGGCATGGCGGCGGTGTTGTACGGAGTGAATCTTCTTTTCTACGGCGTGACGGTGGGATATGGGGACCTGGGCGCGGCCCTTCAGTCGGTGGCGGCTTTCCGGGAGAGCTGTCTGCCTGTCAGCATCCGGGCTTATCTGGTGCTGTCCGTGTTGACGAAAGGGCTGGCGGCATTCGGATTCGGAGCTTTGCTGGCGGCGGTCTGCATGGAGGCGGAGACGATTTATCTGCCTTACGGAGTGGGGATTCTGTTCTGCGGCGTCAGCTATATCCTGTACACGGCTATCCCCGGGGCTTCCCGATGGAACCTGTACAAATATCTGAACCTGATGGGGATTCTGAAGACGGAGCACTATTATGGGGGATACCTGAACTTCGACTTGTTTGGGCACCCTGTCCCCCAGCGGCTCCTGACCTGGGGACTGCTGTTCCTTCTGGCGGCAGCGGGGACGGCGGGAAGCCTGTGGTTCTTTATCAAAGGGGAAAAGCTGGCCCTCAGGGACGGCAGGCTGCCGGCGATTTCCTTTTTCCGCCCCCATGCAGGGCTGCTGCGGCACGAGTGCTACAAAATCATGATTGCCAACAGGGCGGCGCTGGCGCTGCTTGCCTTCGGGCTCCTGGCAGGATACCGGGAATGGGGGCAGAACTATTACCTCTCCGTCCAGGAAGCCTATTACCAGGACATGATGCTGCGGCTGGAGGGGGAATTGACGGAAGAGAAGGAGCAGCTGCTCCTGTCCGAACAGGCCCGCTATCAGGAAGCTTTTGACCAGATTAGTCAAATCGAAGAGATGGTTTCCCGGGGAGAGATGGATGAAAGGGCCGGGGAGGATTTGAAAGCGAAATATAATGCCGTGACGGCTTTCTATCCCGCCTTTCTGCGGGCGTGGGAGCAGTACCGGCGGATTAGCGGGGAAGGGCTGCCGACGCGTCCGGGAGGGAATTTTGTCTATGACACGGGATACCTCTACCTGTTTGGCGTGAAAGGGGAGGGAACACTGATTGACCTGATTCTGCTCTGCTGCGGCGTCATCCTGGCTTTCGGAAACGCGGCGGCCATGGAGGACACAGGAGGCGCCTGGAACCTGCTGGGGAGCACCCGGACCGGAAAGCGGAAGGTGTTGCTGTACAAGGCCTGTTTGTGCGGGGCGTCGGCAGCGGTGGTCTCTTTGGTGCCCTTTGCATGCAGGATGGCGCGGATCGGCATGACATACCCTTTCAGGGGGCTTTCCTTTGGGGCGGGGAATCTTCCCTGCTGCAGTGGAGTTGCCTCGGCGCTGCCGATTTGGGGATTCCTCCTGGCGGCTGCCCTGTCGCAGGCTGTAGTCCTGGCTATGGCGGCCCTTGCGGTGTTGGGCCTGTCTGCCTGGCGCAGGGAGCCGCTGGGGGCTTATTTCCTGGCAGCGCTGCTTTTGCTGGTTCCGCTGGCGATGCTGATGCTGGGATTTGTCGCGGCGGAGGGATTCTTCCTTTATCCTTTCTATTCCTGGACGGCGAGGCTTTCCTGATGTCTCGGCGCTCTCCGCCGGCATTTTGATTACGAGACGAAGGCAGGAGGGGCGAGGATCGTAAAAGAATCGTTGCTTTTTAGGGAAAGGCATATTATAATGAAAGAAAATTGCGTTCTCGCTTTCAGGTTTGTGGTACTGATTGCGTTGAGGTGCATTGAACAGGAGCAGGAAAGCGGTTTCAGGCAATAGCTGTCAGCAAGCAAAAGGATTTCCCCGGGAGGTAAAGAAAATGGACATGAGAAAATGGTTCAAAGAGGCGCAGTACGGCATGATGGTGCACTGGGGACTCTATTCTCTGCTGGGCGGAGAGTGGGATGGCCGCAGGAGCAGCAGCTACGCGGAGTGGATTCAATCCAACCAGTGCATCCCCATTGCCGCCTATGAGAAGCTTGCGAAAGCGTTCAATCCGGTTTATTTCGATGCCGGCGAATGGATCCGCTTCGCAAAGGAATGCGGCATGAAATATTTTGTCATCACGAGCAAGCATCACGACGGGTTCGCCATGTTCCGCTCCAGGGTGGACGGATTCAACGTGGTGGATGCGACTCCTTTCGGCAGGGATGTCATTGGCGAGCTTTCCGAAGCCTGTTACAAGCACGGCCTGAAATTCGGGTTGTACTACTCCCAGGATCTGGACTGGCATGAGGAGCACGGCGGCGGGTATCTCTCCGGCCACATCCCCTGTTCGGGAAAGGCCTGGTGCAATGAGTGGGATTTCCCGGACAATGCCGGCAAGAACTTCGACATCTGCTTTGAGAATAAGATCAAGCCTCAGGTGGAGGAAATCCTCCGCGGCTATGGGGAACTCTGTCTGATTTGGTTCGATGTGCCCATGACGATCAAGGATGCCCAGAGCCGGGAGCTGTTTGAACTGGTGAAAAAATACCAGCCGGACTGCCTGATCAACTCCCGTCTCGGAAACGGCGCATATGACTATGTGTCGCTGGGGGACAATGAAATCCCGGATTCCCTTCCGGCAGAAGATGAAGCGAATCCAAACACGGTTGACTACAATGCCATAGGCGGCCTGAAGCCCTCGCCTTACGGCCTCTACGAGACCGCGGCTACCATGAACGACAGCTGGGGATACTGCGCCTGGGATCAGAACTGGAAGGACGCGAAGGAGATTCGCGCAATCAAAAAGAAGCTGAACGGGATGGGCATCAATTACCTGCTGAATGTAGGCCCGGATCATCTCGGCAGGATCCCCGGAGCGAGCCAGGCGATATTGCGGGAAGTTGCTGCAGAATTTGAGGCATAGTGGGTACATTCCCCGATGCTGGCATCGCGTAAACCGGCACCGAACGAAGTGAGGTTGGGGCAAATACCCCGCTTCTGCGAAGCAGGAGACAAACACCCTTGCGGTGTTTGAATGTTTGTATCGGGGAAGTTTATTTCTTCGGGCAATAGGACAGCGCATGCTGCCTAATGTAATCATGCGATTGAACCAGTCAGCGTTATGCAGTCTGGCTTCACGGCAAGTGAAATCGTTAGGCAGTATAAATAGCCGAAAACGAAGCAGAGGAGGGCACCTGGGGAAATCCCCGGATGCCCTCCCGACTTTGTCTTTGCTTAATGCACGCCCAGATCCTCTCCGGCGATGGTGGCGATGCCGTTCTCCGCGAGAAGCGCCGTCAGCCCGTCCGCATCCGCTACACGGAATATCATACATGCCTGTCCGTCTTTCTGCCCAAAGACAGAGTACATGTACTCAATATCGATTCCCGCCCGGGAAATGATGCCGAGCACCTTGCTCAAGCCGCCGGGCGTATCCGGAACCTCCACGCCCACCACAGGCGTCATGGTCAGGATGAAGCCCTGCTCCAGGAGAATGGAGGAGGCTTTCGGCGCATCGTCCACGATAAGCCGCAGGATGCCGTAATCCGCGGTCTCCGCGATGCTGATCGCCCGCATGTTCACCTGCTTCTCCGACAGAATCCCCGTGATATCCGCCAGCTGTCCCGCTTTGTTTTCCAGAAATACCGAAATCTGAGATATGGTCATATCTTTGTCCTCCCTCTCTTAAATTTTCCGCTTGTCAATGACGCGCACTGCCTTGCCCTCGCTCCTGGCGATGGACTTAGGAGCCACCAGGCGCACCTTGGCGTAGATGCCCAGCATGGCCTTGAGGGCCGCCACCAGGGCTTTTTCCATATTCGTGATCTCGCCCAGGTTATCGGAGAAGTGCTCCGGCGACATCTCCACCATCACCTCCAGCGTATCGGAGTTGTTGACGCGGTCCACGATGATCTGATAATTGGCCGGATATCCCTGCTCCAGGAGCACAGTCTCAATCTGGGACGGGAAGACATTGACACCCTTGACGATAAGCATGTCGTCGCTTCTGCCCATAGGCTTGCTCATCTTCACATGGGTGCGGCCGCAGGAGCATTTCTCCCTGGTGAGCACGCAGATGTCCCTGGTGCGGTAGCGCAGAAGGGGGAAAGCTTCTTTGGTGATGGAAGTGAACACCAGCTCGCCCTTGCTGCCCTCGGGAAGGACTTCCCCGGTATCCGGGTCGATGATCTCGGCGATGAAGTGGTCTTCATTGATGTGCATGCCCGTCTGCTGGCTGCACTCGAAAGCGACGCCGGGGCCGCTGGTCTCCGTGAGCCCGTAGATATCGTAGGCCTTGATGCCCAGCTTGTTCTGGATGTCCTGGCGCATCTCCTCGCTCCAGGCCTCGGCTCCGAAGATTCCGGCTTTCAGCTTGATTTTGTCCCGCAGTCCCCGCTCGTGGATGCTCTCAGCCAGAAAAGCGGCGTAAGAAGGAGTGCAGCAGAGGATGGTAGAACCCAGGTCCACCATGAACTGCAGCTGGCGGTCCGTGTTGCCCGACGACATGGGGAGAGTCAGACAGCCTACTTTATGGCTGCCTCCGTTCAGGCCGGGACCGCCGGTGAAAAGGCCGTAGCCGTAGCTCACGTGGCACACATCCTCCTCGGTGCCTCCGGCAGCCATGATGGCGCGGGCGCAGCAATCCTCCCACAGGTCGATGTCATGCTGGGTGTAAAATGCCACCACCCTGCGCCCTGTGGTGCCCGATGTGGACTGGATGCGGACGCAGTCTTTCAGGGGCCTGGCCAGCAGGCCGTAAGGATAGGCGTCTCGCAGGTCGTCCTTGGTCAGGAAAGGCAGCTTGCGCAGATCCTCCACGCTCTTGATGTCCTCAGGGGAGAGGCCTTTTTCCTCCATTTTTGCACGGTAGTAGGGCACATTGTCCCACACATGGCGCACCTGTCTGACCAGGCGCTCGTTCTGCCATGCCAGGATCTGCTCCCGGTCCGCGGTCTCGATTTCTTTCTGATAGTACCGTTCCATATGTTTTTCTCCTTCTTATTTGTACGATCCGTACATTTCAGATAAGCTCCAAGGCAGTTTTTCCAAGCCTTATATCTGTTCTCTTTATCATAACCTTTTCCCGGACGCAGCGTCAAGGAGTAAGTTTGCAAAGCTAAGAAATAAATTCTCCTCGCAGGTATCATCCGGCTGGCAAAATCTGACCAGGCCTGCCGCAGACATCATTGACGATAAGGTGGATGGATGCTATACTCGACATAATGACGAACAAAGGCAGCACGGAGGAAAAAGGTATCTATGATATTCACCAACAAGGATTTGAAAAAACTGATTGTCCCTCTGATCATGGAGCAGGCTCTCGCCATCACGGTGGGCATGGCGGATACGATGATGATTTCATCCGTGGGCGAGGCTGCGGTGTCCGGGGTGTCGCTGGTGGACATGTTCAACAACCTGGTCATCGCTGTGTTGGCGGCTCTGGCCACCGGGGGCGCGGTGGTCGCCAGCCAGTTCGTGGGGGCGAACAAACCGGAGGAGGCCTGCCGGTCGGCGAAGCAGCTCCTCTGGATCAACGCTCTGATAACGGTGCTGGTCTCCCTGCTGGTGATCATCGGCCATAGGTTCATTTTGAATCTGTTTTTCGGAAAGATAGAGGAGGACGTGATGCGGAATGCCATCGTCTATCTGATCATCTCGGCGCTTTCCTTTCCGTTCCTGGCGGTCTATAATGCCTGCGCGGCGCTGTTCCGCTCCATGGGGAATTCTCAGATTACCCTGAAGGTGTCCATGCTCATGAACATCATCAATGTGGGAGGCAATGCCATCTGCGTCTTCGGCCTGAAAATGGGCGTGGCAGGCGTGGCGGTGCCGTCTCTGATCTCCAGGGCGGTGGCGGGGCTTTGTCTCTATGTCCTTTTAAGGAACCCTGATTACCTGATACATCTGGGCAGGGAGCGGTTTCGGTTCGAATGGCCGGTCATCCGGAAAATCCTCTACATCGGCATTCCAAGCGGCATCGAAAACGGCATTTTCCAGCTGGGCCGCGTAATCGTGGTGAGCATCATAGCGGGCTTCGGCACGGTGCAGATCGCCGCCAACGGCGTGGCGAACAGCCTGGACAGCATGGGCTGTATCATCGGGCAGGGCATGAACCTGGCCATGATCACTGTGATAGGCCAATGTGTGGGGGCGGGAGATCTGGCGCAGGTGAAATACTATACGAAAAAGCTGCTGCTGATCACATACGCCGCCACGGCGGTGATGAACAGCCTGATCCTGCTGTTCCTGCACCCGATTCTGGGGCTTTACGGCCTGGGGGCGGAGGCCACGGAGCTGGCTTATGTCCTTGTGATGATACATGACGGCCTTGCGATTCTGCTCTGGCCCGCGTCCTTTGTGCTGCCCAATATGCTCCGGGCCTGCAATGACGTAAAATACACCATGACAACCGCGATTTTTTCCATGGTCACTTTCCGCATCGGGCTGAGCCTTGTGTTCGGCGTCCATATGGGGATGGGAGCCGTAGGCGTGTGGATTGCCATGGCGGTGGACTGGATCTTCCGGGTCTGCTGCTTCGCGGGGCGGTATCTGCGGGGGACGTGGAGGAAGTACTGCAATCTGTAGGCCGCCCTGGATGTTCCGTACCTGTGTGCTGCACCCGGCCAGCAAGACCCGCCGGCAGCTGACAGAGGGCCAGGAATCGAAAGCGGGATGGTGCGGCTGGGGCTGGAACATGTGGAGGATATTTATGTAGTATAGAAGAATTGCAAGCCGGACTGCGGGTCTGATTGTAAACCATGCCGAAAAGAGGTTGACAATAGGGACTCTGCCCGCTATAATCAAAATGTATCCCGCCCAGACCGCATCCGGAGAAAGGTCCCGGCGGCATGGGCGGGAAACAATTGACTGGACGGGGGGACACCTATGAAAACCAAAGAAAGGACCAGAGAAATGACCACCACCGCGCTGCTGGCTGCCCTGCTGGCAGTATTTGGCATGTTCAAGATTCCAAGCATCATCCCGGGCTGCGAGTTCCAGCTTTCGGCGCCCTTTGCCGTGTGCATCGCAGCTTGCTTCGGCTTTAAGAGATACATCAAAATCGGCATCCTGGCCAGTGTCATCAATCTGATTCTGAGTACCCACACCATAGTGAATGTGACAGTAGCAATGGTATTCCGCCTCATAGCAGGCGGGATACTGTCAATTTTCGGCGTAAATCCTCTGACCATCGCCATCAGCGGCCCTCTGGGGACGATTGCCGGACGGCTGGCTCTGGGGGGGATTCTGAACGCTTCCCCTCTGGCTCTGATAGTCGCCGCCGTGCCGGGGATGGTGTTCACGGCAGTCGGCGCGTCCGTCATGTATCCTGTGATGAAACGGCTGGCGCGGCGGGAAGCTGTTCTTCATTATGACTGCGCTTCTTCATCCGAGAAAACCGGAGGAACTAATCATGAGCCGATATAGCATCAAAATGAGAGCATCGAACAAAGTGGAGGGCCATATCTCCGGAGCGGAAAAAATCATTCCGGAGGAAGAGCTGGAGCAGTATTGCGCGAGACTTCTTTCCAGGGCATTGCGGCACAGCAAGGGTAAGCCTGATTTCATCAATTTGAAAATCGAGGCCGTGAGGGAAGAGGAGATTCTCCATCTGCCGGCATTGCCCGTGACTACAGCAGAGACTGCGTCCGCCGGGGAGGGCATGGCGGTGGTGCTGGAATATCTGCGGAGGCTGGGACTGGAGCGGGCGGAGGAAATCCTGGCCCTCTGGAAACAGAGCTACTCCATGCGGGGCGCCATGCTCCTGGATGCGGACACGCTCAGGCGGCTGGAGCCTGACAGGGACCGGGGCATCCGGGCCACCTACATGGACATGGAGACGGAGGATGAGGCCAGGCAGTCCGCATGCGGGGGCAAGAACCATTTCAATGAGGCGCTCGTCCTGGCTACAAAGGTGGTGAATCATCCCAACATCGTGGCGGAGCTGTGCATTTCCGACGATCCGGATTATGTCACCGGCTATATCGCCTCCAGAGCGTTCGGCTACGTGCGTGTCACTACGCTGAAGGAAATGGGCAGTCCCCTGGGCGGGCGAATTTTTTTGTTCCGGGGAACTGAGGAAGAGCGGGACGACTGCATCCGCTACCTCCAGCAGCAGAAGGTGCTGGTTCATGTGGGCGATACGACATCTCCGGCAGCATCCCCTGCCGGTATGTCCCATGAACCGCAGAACCAGGCTTGAAATAGCCTTGGTTCAAGTCGGAAGCTCAGAGAGTGGAATCATCATCGGCGAAACGGGATGTGGAGACGCTTTCCGAAAAGGACGGAACAAAATACGCCAAAAGCATCAGAAAGATATACGCAGAAAGGGTGAAAAGCGGCTGTGGATAAATGGAAACGAATGGAAGAGGAGCTGAAGGCCTTGCGCCAACAGCAACTGTACCGCGAAATCAAGGTAATCGAGAGCCCTCAGCGGGCCCACGTCCGCTACCGAAACAGGGACATGCTGATGCTGGCCTCCAACTCCTATCTGGATTTGTGTGGCGAGGAGCGGGTGAAAGCATATGCGGCGCGGGCTCTGGCGGAGTACGGCACAGGCTCCGGCGGTTCCCGGCTCACCACCGGAACCAACATCTACCATATCCAACTGGAGGAAGCCCTGGCCCGGTTCAAGGGCCGGGAGGCGACAGTGGTGTTCAATACGGGATTCGCGGCCAACAGCGGCGTCATCCCCTGTCTGTGCAGAGCGGGGGACGTCATCTATAGCGACGAGCTGAACCATGCCAGCATCATTGACGGCTGCAGACAGTCCGGGGCGGAGACGGTGGTCTACCGGCACAATGACATGGAGGATTTGGAGCGGAAGATTCAGGAGCGTCCGGGAAGACAGGGGATGATTGTCAGCGACGGGGTCTTCAGTATGGATGGGGACATCGTGGATCTGCCGAAACTTTTGGAACTGGCCGATGCCTACGGCCTGCTGTCCATGATAGATGAAGCCCACGCCACCGGGGTAATCGGCGCCACCGGCCGGGGCTGCGAGGAATATTTCCATCTGGAGGGCCGGACGGACATCCTCATGGGCACCCTCAGCAAGGCCGTCGGCGCGGAGGGCGGCTATGTCTGCGGCTCCCGGACCCTGACGGAATATCTGAAGAATAAGGCCAGGAGCTATATCTTTTCCACCTCCCTCTCCCCCGCGGCCATGGCAGCGGCAAAGCGGGCCCTGGAGCTGATAGAGGAGGAGCCCTGGAGGGTGGAGAAGCTGCAGGAGAACATATGTTTGTTCTGCCATTGTCTTCGGGAGCACGGTGTGGAGGCAGAATCGGAGACCGCCATCATTCCTGTTAGAATTGGTGAGGAGGGCATGGCAGTAAAGGTTTCCGAACGGCTGATGGAGCAGGGCTTCTTCATCCCCGCCATCCGATACCCCACGGTGAAAAGGGGGGAGGCCATGCTGCGAGCGGCACTGATGGCCACCCACACGAAAGAGGAACTGTCAGCGGCGGCTGCGGCCATAGCGGAAGCCATCGACTATTGTAGAGACTGCTGACAAAATTGAAAATGATTCGGGAGATTCCGGATTGGAATACGAAAGGAGCATGGCTATATCATGGGCATCGTACAGGAACTGAAAGAAAAAGCGCTGGCGCAGGGAGGAGTCTCCCGAGAGGAGGCGCTGCTGCTGGCGCAGGCTCCTCTGGAGGAGCTGGCGGAGGCGGCGGAGGAAATCCGCAGGAAAAAGTGCGGGCAGGGCTTCGACCTGTGCACCATCGTCAACGGAAAATGCGGACGCTGCTCCGAGGACTGCCGTTACTGCGCCCAGAGCGCCCACTACCAGGCCCGGTGCACGGAAGCCTACGGCCTCCTGCCTGCGGAAAAGCTCCTGGAGGGAGCCAGGAGGGCTAAGGCGAAAGGGGCGCTGCGCTATTCCATCGTCACCTCCGGCAGGAAGCTGTCTGACCGAGAGGTGGAGCAGGTCTGTGAAAGCATCCGCGCCATCCGGCAGAAGACCGGTATCCAGGTCTGTGTGTCCTTTGGCCTGCTGGCGGAAGAGCAGTTTGAAAAAATCAGGGAGGCGGGCGCTTCCCGGGTACACTGCAACCTGGAATCCTCTGCCGGTTTTTTTCCGAAGATATGCACCACCCATACCTATCAGGACAAAATCGACACCCTGAAAGCGGCCCGGAGGGCAGGCCTGTCCGTCTGCTCCGGCGGCATCCTGGGATTGGGGGAGACCATGGAAGACCGTATCGACATGGTGCTCACCGCCAGGGAGCTGGGGGTGAAATCCGTCCCGGTAAATCTCCTGAACCCCATCCCCGGTACCCCCCTGGAGCACAGGCAGCCCCTGACAGGCGGGGAAGCCAGGCGCTGTGTGGCCATCTTCCGGTTCCTGATTCCGGACGCTTCCATCCGCCTTGCGGGAGGTAGAGGGCTGCTGGAGGACATGGGGGAGCTGTGTTTCCAAAGCGGCGCCAATGCGGCCATCTCCGGGGACATGCTTACCACGGCGGGAATCACGGTGGAGAGGGATTCGGAACTGGTGCGGAATCTGGGATTCGAAGTGAGACTTTGCAATGAATGAGGGAATATAAGACAAAATAAAGGATGGGATATAGGACGGAATAAAGGAATGAAGAAAGCGAAAAAAATTTTCATCGTGGGAACGGGCACGGATGTGGGCAAGACTTACGTGACGGGCCTGATCGTGAAGAAGCTCAGGGAAAGCGGCAGGCTTGCGGGCTATTATAAGGCTGCTATGAGCGGCAACGCGCGCAGAAGCGACGGCGCCCTGATTCCGGGGGACGCTGTCCATGTGAAAGAAGTATCGGGCATCGACCAGCCCCTGGAACAGATGTGCCCCTATGTCTATGAACATGCGGTGTCGCCCCACCTGGCCTCCCGGATGGAGGGAAATCCGGTGGAGCTGGACACCGTGGAGAAAGGATTCCGGGAAGTCTGCAGGGAGTATGACTATGTGACCATGGAGGGCAGCGGCGGCATCCTCTGTCCGGTCTGCTTCGACGAGGCGGAAATCTGGATGGAGGACGTGATTGCCAGGCTGGAGCTGTCCTGCCTGCTCATTGCCGACGCGGGGCTGGGCACCATCAACAATGTAGTGCTGACGGCGGAATACATGCGCTCCCGTGGCATTCCCCTGAAGGGCGTCCTCTTCAACCGTTTCCACCCGGGAAATGTCATGGAGGAGGACAATGTGCGGATGTGCCGGCACAGGACAGGGCTGGAGGTAATCGCCTGCGTGGAGGAGGGGGCAACGGAGCTTGCCCTGGACGGCGACGCGCTGGCGGCGTTATATGAGGAATGAGCTGTGGCTTTTTGCAGGAACGATGTTTGAAAAGAATGCATCTGGCTTCGATTGGAGCGATGTTTGGAAAGTTGCAAGGAAAGAAGGGAGCCCCGCATGATTTGGTATCCATACCAACAGATGAAGACAATGAAAGCGCCCTATGAAATCACAGACGCAGAGGGCGTGTATTTATATACGAAAAACCAGAAATTAATCGACTCCGTGTCCTCCTGGTGGAGCGTGATCCACGGCTATAAGCACCCTGCCCTGACGGAGGCCATCAAGTCTCAGGCAGACCGCTTCTCCCATGTGATGCTGGGCGGGCTGACCCATGAGCCGGTGCGTAAGCTGGCAGAGAAGCTGGAAAAATGGCTGCCGGGAGATTTGGACTACTGCTTCTTCTCGGACTCGGGCAGCGTGGCGGTGGAGGTGGCCCTGAAGATGGCCCTGCAGTATTATGTGAACCGGGGAGACTGGAAGCGGACGAAAGTCCTGTCCCTGACCCATGCCTACCACGGGGACACGTTCAAGACCATGGAAGTGGGGGACGACGAGGACTACCATTTCATCCTGGAGGCCTATGGGGAGAAGAAAGACGTAATTCACATCCCCACCCGAATCGATGCGCTGGAAGAAGCCTTCGGGCGTTTCCATGAGGAACTGAACTGCTTCATCGTGGAGCCTCTGCTCCAGGGGGCGGGAGGCATGCGGATGTACGATGTCTCCTTCCTGCGGCGGGCCAGGGAGCTGTGCGATGAATACGGCGTCCTGCTGGTCTTCGATGAAGTGGCCACCGGCTTCGGACGGACGGGGAACCGTTTCGTGGCAGACCTGGTTCTGCCGGACATCCTGGTGCTGGGCAAGGCGCTGACCGGCGGCTACATAGGCCATGCGGCCACTGTCGCCAACCATAAGGTGTACGAGGGCTTTTACGCAGACACCCCGGAAAAGGCGTTGATGCACGGCCCTACCTTTATGGGGAATGCCCTGGCCTGCAGCGTGGCGCTGAAGTCCATAGAGCTGTTCGAAGAAAAGGATTATCTCTCCAGGATCCGCCGCATTGAGGAGATTACCAGGCGGGAGATGGAAGGGCTGGAGCATGAGCAGATCCGGGAGGTGCGCATCCTGGGGGGATGCGTCTGCGTGGAAGTGAAAGATGGGGCGGCCCTGCAGGGGTACCAGCAGTTCGCCTGTGAGAGGGGCGTATTCAGCAGGCCGTTCTTAAATTATCTGTATGCCATGGTGCCCTATGTGATCACAGAGGAAGAGCTGGTACAGGTGCTGGGAGTGATGAAGGAATGGTTCTCCCGCAGCTGATGTCTGCCTGAGAGCCATATACTTTTGCATGAATGTATAAATGAGAGCCAGGAATCTGATTTGCAGGTTCCTGGCTCAGCCGTTTTGTTATGCCATTCAGCCTGTTTCCGATTGCAGGAAAGAACCTGCCGCCATCACGGAAACTCCGGAGAAAGCGCATGAGACCGCAGTCAAGACTGAAATGCCGCAAAATGCGGTTCAAAGAAGTCCGCGCTGTCTATATATGGAGGGAGTCATGCCGCAGAACTCCCGGAAGTTGCGGTTAAAGGTCTGCTGGCTCTGAAAACCGGACAGCTCGGCCACCTCCAGAATCTTGTACTCGGTGCCAAGCAGCAGATTTTTCGCGTAATTGATCCGGAGGGCGTTGACATATTCATAGAAGCCCATATGAAGCACCTGCGTGAAAATCCGGGAAATGTGGAAGCGGCAGACCCCCAGCTCTCTGGACAGGGAATCCAGAGAAAGAGGAGACTGAAAATGCCCTGCCACATATGCAATCAGGTTGGCGGCCAGATTGGAGACAGGAGGCGCAACCGCGTCGGTGACCTCCAGGGAGGGCAGGAGCCTGTGCCACAAAATCTGAAAATAGGCGGAGACAATCGGGGCGCTGTCCGCTTCGTTGACCTCCGAAAGCAAAGTGCTGAACGCATAGTCCACGTCGGGATGACAGGAAGAGACAGGCCTTACCGGTTCCGCCAGGATGCGCCCGGTGAGCTGTCGCGGGAGACCGGCCTGTGGATCCTGGCTGCAGGTGATCATGTCGATCAGCGTCCCGCAGGGCTGGGTCAGCGTCTGGAAAGAGTGGATCGTATTGGGCAGGATTACGGCAAGGTCTCCGGCATGGAGCGTGTGATTTCCGGTGTCTATCTGTACTTTCAGCACCCCGGCCCGCACGCGGATCATTTCCGAGCAGTTGTGCAGATGGGGCGGAAAATCAAGACTCTCCATGGTGGAAGCATGCGGCAGGTTGTGGTTATATTCGTAAAACGGAATAATCATGAACGGCACCTCGAACAGCAATAAATGAGTGGTTTTATTTACGTTGTATGTTAGACATTATAGTCCCCACATGATAAAATGTCAACAAATAGGAAGCGACAGAACGACGGATGGGAAGTAATAATCAACAAACGGAAAGACGAAAAGAATGAGATATCAGGAAAAACGCTAAAATCCAAAAGGAAAGAGAGGAACCGACATGGAACATTCAATTGCATTCATTGGGTATGGAGGGATGGCAGTATGGCATCACAATCTGATTCAGGAGAAGCTTCCCGAACTAACCGTCAGGGGGGCCTATGACATCCGCCCCGAAATACGGGAAGATATCAGGAAAAAAGGGCTGTACGCCTACGAGACCGCCGAGGAGCTGCTGGCGGACGGATCCGTCGACCTGGTAATCATCGCCGTCCCCAACAATTTCCACAAAGATTACTCCATCGCCTGCATGAGGGCGGGAAAAAATGTCATATGTGAGAAACCGGTGACGATGTGCGCGGCGGAACTGGAAGAAGTGATTGCGGTATCCCGGGAGACGGGAAAGGTGTTCACGGTGCATCAGAACAGGCGTTGGGACAGGGATTACAGGATTGTCCGGGAAGTGCTGGAGAAAGGGACCATCGGCGCCCCCTATTTCATCGAGACGAGGGTGCAGGGTTCCCGGGGCTCCATGCACGGCTGGCGGGGCTATCGGGAGAACGGAGGCGGCATGCTGCTGGACTGGGGCGTCCATCTGCTGGATCAGCTGCTGGACATGATTCCGTCGAAAGTAGTCTCAGTGGCGGCCCATCTGGAATCCGTCTTCTCCGGCGAGGTGGACGATAATGTGAAAGTGTTTCTGAAATTTGAGAACAATGTATCGGCGCTGCTGGAATTCTCCACCAATTGTTTCATCAACCATCCCAGATGGCATGTGTCATGCACGGAGGGTACCATGGTGGTGGAGGACTGGGAGTGCAATGGCAGGATAGTGAAGCTGGCTGAGGATGCGGAGAAGATGGCCTGGGCGGACGACATCGTCTATACCGCCGCCGGTCCCACCAGGACCATGGCGCCCCGTCCGGCGCATACCCAGCAGGTTCTGGAGCTGCCGGACTTAAGGCCCGATGTGTCGGATTATTACAGGAATGTAATCGGGGCGATTGAGAAGACACAGGAGCTGATTGTGAAGCCGGAGCAATGTCTGCGGGTAATGCGGCTGATAGATCTGCTGTTCGCCGTCAATGAACAGGGGGGTTCGGCTACCTGCAGGATTTGAGGAGATGCGGGAGCAGTTTCATGGAGGAATGGAAATCGAGAAAGGAATGGTGAACATCATGAAAAAAGCGTTGATTTTTCAAGGAGGATGGGACGGCCATGAGCCGCAGCTGGTGTCTGCGCGCTTTGGGCGCCTGCTGGAGGCGGAAGGGTTTTCCGTGGAGATATCGGATACGTTAGAGTGTCTGGCGGACGGAGAGAAGCTGCTGGAATATGACCTGTTCGTGCCCTGCTGGACGGGCGGAGACCTGCCCTGGGAGTATGTCCAGAACATCTCCAAAGCCATCGGCAAGGGCGCGGGGATAGCGGGCTGCCACGGCGGCATGTGCGACGCGTTCCGCCAGAACACGGAGTGGCAGTTCATTACGGGAGGCCAGTGGGTGAGCCATCCCGGCGGAGACGGCGTGGAATACATGGTGAACATCCGGCATGGCTCCAGCCCTATCACGGACGGCCTGGAGGACTTCATGGTCTGCAGCGAGCATTACTATCTCCATGTGGATCCGTCCGTGCAGGTATTGGCCACCACGAGATTTCCGGCGGTAAATTACTATCATATATCCAACAGGCCCATCGACATGCCGGTGGTATGGACGAAGTACTGGGGCAATGGGAGGGTGTTCTACTGTTCTCTGGGACATCACGATGATGTGTTCGACAAGTCGCCCAATGCCCGGGAACTGATGCGCAGGGGGATGCTCTGGGCGGCGGAGGGCAGGGCTGTCGCCAGGGAGCGCGGATTGACCACGGAGCGATTCGAGAATACCGCGAAAATGTATTAAGCCGGGATTGAAGACAGCAAATGCTGACAGGGCATTTGCGGAACCGGAAGATAGGAGAGAGCGATGAAAACAACAAAAATCGGTATCGTCGGTATTGGTTCCATCAGCGGAATCTATCTGGAAAATATTACAAATACGTTCAGGGAGCTGGAGATTGCCGGTGTCTGCGATTTGATTCCCGAACGTGCGCAGAACGCTGTGGAAAAGTATACTATTCCGAAACTGTACAAGGATATGTATGAGCTGTTCGCGGATCCCGAGGTAGACATTGTCCTGAACCTGACGCGCCCTTATGAACACTATGAAGTGACAAAAGCGGCCCTGAACGCCGGGAAGCATGTGTATTCCGAAAAGCCCCTGGGGGCCTCTTTGCAGGAGGGCCGGGAGCTTCTGGCGCTGAGCAAAGAAAAAGGATTGATGCTGGGCGGAGCCCCTGACACTTTCCTGGGCGCGGGAATCCAGACTTGCCGGAAACTGATAGAGGACGGCTACATAGGGACACCCATAGGGGCTGCCGGTTTCATGATCTGCCGCGGACATGAGTCCTGGCATCCGGATCCGGAGTTCTACTATAAATACGGCGGCGGCCCCATGTTCGATATGGGCCCCTACTATTTGACCGCCATGGTCAATCTGCTCGGGAATGTGAGCGAGGTATTTGCCATGACAAAATCCTCTTTCCCCCGGCGCCTCATCACCAGCAAAGAGCATTTCGGTGAAATCATTGACGTGGAGGTACCTACCTATTACGCCGGCACCATGACCTTTGAGAGCGGTGTCATCGGCACCCTGTTCACCACGTTCGACGCCTATTATGAGGGGCAGGCACGCCTTGAAATCTACGGATCGGAGGGGACATTGTATGTTCCGGATCCCAACTGCTTCGGAGGCCCGGTTCGGCTTCTGCGCCCTGAACACGGAACCATAGAGGAGATACCGCTGGCTTTTGCCTATAAGGAGAACAGCCGTGCGCTGGGGCTTGCGGATGCAGCGAAAGCCATTGAGGCCGGCCGGAAGCCCAGGGCCAACGGGGACATGACCTATCATGTGCTGGAAATCATGGAGGGCTTTGCCGCCAGCGGGAAAGAGAGGCGGATCGTGCCCATCGAGTCCCGCTTTGAGAAGACACCGATTATGAAACGCGCCGGGATTCCGGGCGTGCTGGATGCCTGATCTGTACTTAATCTGAAACGATACAGTTCTGCTTGACCAAAGCGGCTCTGATGGAGAACCGGCAAAGAATTACTGCCTGTATCCGTCAGGGCCGTCTCTGCTTTGACAGGAGGGCATCCTGAAATCAGGCGGCTTTTATCTCTGATTATGTGGTCAAGGCGGAACAGGCGATAAAGAAATGTCCTCTTTCCATGAATATCGTCGGACATAGGAAGGGTGGGAAGCGCTTTTCGCGCCCATTGCATCGGCCATAAAGGAATTGTCCCGCTGGACCGCGAGATAAGCGGTGTGCGTCTGTGAGAATTCAGGAATGTATTTCAGGAATTTGCTTCTACGTGATTGACTATCTTTTTCCTTTTTGATACAATGGAACAAATGTTTGGAACAGTGACAGCTTCTGCTGTGCCGAGGGGAGATATGGGAAAAGACGACAAGGAATATGACGCGTTTGAGATATTCGAGGAGATACAGGAGCAGGAGGGGACGGGCGCCGGGCAGCCTTTGCCGCGGCTGCTGTCTCCGGAACCTGTGCGGCCTGTTTCCCCTGTAAAGCCTGTGCGGTCGGTTTTTCGGGAGGAAGCCCCTTACTATGAGATAGAATACGATTCCTGCCCTATGCCGGGCGTGGGGAAATTTGTCCTGAAAACGGGGGAGGGGCATTCCCCGGATAAAAGCAGTACAATCAAGGTGCCGCAGCAGCAAGAACAGGAGCGGGATGCTGTGCGGGAGCGCTTTAACCAGATGCGGGACATCGCAAGGGAAAGCCGCTGCCTGACATTCAGCAATTCTAAGTTTTATGACAAGAGGGTTCAGCAGGAGAATTCCAGGCTTTTCTACAGACAGGGCATGTTCATGAAAGAGTTTGAAGACGACTGCGGGAAGTCTCTCCCCTACAGCGCGTATTTTCCCAATTATCAGATGATGGGGTACGGACAGCTGCGGACCTATTTTACATGGCGGACCCGGGTGCGGCAGGGGGATGTTCAGGCTACTTCGCTGTCGTACGCTTTTTTGTATCTCTATGAACTGGTGAACAATATCGGCGTGGAAGGGCCGGAGGACGGGCTGGAGCGGCTGATGATTTTCTGGGAGGCCTATCGGGTATATGATGCATCCATTGATAAATATGTGCTGCGATGGCTGAAAGATTACCATATTTATTATGAACTCCCATGGTCCTTTAAGGAATTCATCGACAGAAACGGGCTTGGCGCCAACTTCCCTAAGCTGACCAACCCGGAAGATGATTTCGGATTATATTGCGCTATTTCAAAATATGACATTCGGAAGTCCGGTTTCTATACGGAAGAGAGGATGCCTTTGCTGAAAGACTGCTTTCATTTCATCATGGACAGGCTCAGCCGGGCTTTCGCGGAGAGCCATGTGGATCTGGAGGAATATATTTTCCGTCCGACCCGGAATATGTCCGTGTGGACGCCCTTTCAGGGTGCGTTGTTCTACCCGGCGCTGCGGCAGAGGGACAGGCGCGTGGTGCTGTCGGAAAAGGAGATTTACCTGTGCAGCGGGAACCGATGGACCTTCAGCACGGTGATTACCACGGAAAGCGGCAGGCAGCTGATTGGTTTCTGCCTAAAGCAGATGGAGTCCGTGCTGCGGAGGCTGACGAAATACAGGCATAAGCTTTCGGCCAATATAAACAGCCTCAGCCCTGTGATGGTCCAGGAGCTGGGCAAAGACGGAATCTCTCTGGAGGAAGTCGTCACAGGCGCTACGGAGGAATTCTACAGGGAGGCCACGAAGACGGTGGTCAAGGTGGACAATGCTTCCCTGGAAAAAATCCGGCAGGAGGCATTGGCGACACAGGAGAGGCTGATAGTCCCGGAGGAGCCGCTGCTGCAATCCGCGGTTTTGTCCGGGAAAGCGGATTCCGGGCAGAGCAGCAGAGATGATGGGGAGATTTCCGGGAGAGAGCAGCCTGCCGAAATGGGGCAGCCTTCCGGAGCAGATAATAATCAGGCGCGGGAAAGAGAAAGCTTATATGGAGCAATGCCGGGAGAGAGAAATGAATTGTCTGGAAACGGAGGAGAAATATCTGAAACTGCGCAAGAATCTTCTGGAAATAGCGGGTCAGCGTCCCCCTGGGACAGCCTGAAAGAGGCGCTGTCGGAGACAGAGAGAAAGGCCTTGCGGCTGGTGGCGGAGGGGGAGACGAACTTGAAGCCTTTCGCTGACGGACAGGGTGTCATGCTGGAGGTGCTGATGGACGGCATCAACGAAAAGGCCATGGACTCCATCGGCGACAGCATCCTGGACGATGGATTTGAACTATACGACGACTACAGAGAGCAAGTAAAGGAGATGGTGGAATCCCTATGACAAAGCAGGTACCTACAAGAATAGCCAATATTCTGATCAATGCCTTAAAGGGCGGCGTGGTGCCCAGAGCGGGGCTGGAATATATTACGGTGGGCCGTACACAGGAAATCGCCGCGATCCTGCATGATATTGAGATGATTGAGGAGGGCGGCGCGTCCTTCCGCTTTATCGTGGGGAAATACGGCAGCGGGAAGAGCTTCCTGCTCCAGACGATTCGCAACTATGCCACAGCCAAAGGCTTTGCCGTGGTGGACGCAGACCTTTCGCCGGAGCGGAGATTTGCCGGGACCAAGGGACAGGGGCTGGCTACTTATAAGGAGCTGATCAAGAATCTGTCCACCAAGTCAAAGCCGGACGGAGGCGCGCTTCCGCTGATATTGGAGAAATGGATTTCCGGCATCCAGATGTCGGTCAGAACGCGGCTTCCTGCGGAAGAAATAGAAAATGTCCGGAGCCGGGAAAAGTCAGCCGCAGGAGACATGGCGGAGGCGGATTCTTCGGCAGAATTCGACAGAGAGGTGGAGCGGCAGATTTATGCCGTGGCAGGTTCCCTGGAGGGAATGGTGAACGGTTTCGAGTTCGCCAAAGCGGTGGTTCTCTATTGGAAAGCCTACAGGGAGGATGACGCGGCCCTGAAATCCAATGTGCTCAGGTGGTTTCGGGGAGAATATCCCACCCGAAAGGAAGCCAAGGCGGATTTGGGCATCAATTTCATCGTGACAGACGAGACATGGTACGATTTCCTGAAGATTTTTGCAGCCTTTCTGGTGGGGGCGGGATATAAGGGGATGCTGGTCATCATAGATGAGCTGGTCAATATCTTCAAGATACCAAATTCCATCACCAGGGCCAATAATTATGAAAAAATCCTCACCATGTACAATGATGTGCTCCAGGGAAAAGCCCGGCATATCGGTTTTCTCATGGGAGGCACGCCCCAGTGCATTGAGGATAAATATAAGGGTGTGTTCAGCTATGAGGCGCTGCGCTCCCGGCTGGCTGAGGGACATTTCGCCACAGCGGACGTAAAGGATCTGTCAGCTCCCATCATCCGGCTCCAGATGCTGACCCAGGAGGAAATGTACATCCTTGTGGAGAAGCTGCAGAACATTCATGCCCAGCTGTACAATTATACTCCGGCACTGGCTCAGGAGGATCTGGTATATTTTCTGACGGTAGAATATAACCGCGTGGGTGCCGAGACTCATATCACGCCCCGTGAGATTATCCGTGACTTTATCGAACTGATCAATATCCTGCACCAGAACCCCCAGAAGACTGTCTCGCAGATTCTCGGGGACAACAGCTTTGAGATGGCCAAGGGAGGGATTCCGGATGAAGAAATACAGGACGAATTCCGGGAATTTGAGATATAAATTTGAGATATAATTTGGATGTCTTGACCAAAGTCCCATTCATCTCTTGTGGGAAATGAAAGAAATGTCTTTCCGGACAACCTGGATGACAACGGACAATAATCGGACAAAAAGAGGTACATTATGGATTACACAACAGACGCAGTGCAGATAAAGCGGGTACAGGACAAGCTGGCCTGGATGGCTCAGCGGGAGGGCAGTCTGGTCCGTCTGGAGGAGCCGGCAGGTTCCGGGTGGACCGCAGAATTTGAAGCGAATCAGCATGTCAGTCTGCCTGCGGATTTTCGGGAGATTGTCAGCCGGACTGCCGTCGGCGGAACCCTGCCTGACGTATGCAATATCCGGTACTGGCGTCCCCTGTGGAACATGG
Organism: Acetatifactor aquisgranensis; assembly: GCF_943193215.1. Classification (NCBI taxonomy): domain Bacteria; kingdom Bacillati; phylum Bacillota; class Clostridia; order Lachnospirales; family Lachnospiraceae; genus Acetatifactor; species Acetatifactor aquisgranensis. The sequence goes on from NZ_CALPDH010000018.1 coordinate 30,351, forward strand.
AAATCGAGGATCGTGAGGCGTCCCTGGATGTGCCCTACCCTCCTGCGGAGGATTCGCGGGCTCTGCGCGGGGAGCTGACAGAACACGCGAATCCGTCCAAGCTGCCGGGGCAGATTCTGATTATGGGAGGCGATCATCTGGGCTGGTCCCTTGTCACTGCCGGGCCATGCACCGGGGAAATATGGACGATAGGGGACTTCGGAGTCCGCCGGGCCCCGGCATGCACCTTTGCCCAGTGGCTGGAGCTGGTGCTGGACGGCAACCTGGAGGCCTACCTGACCTGCTGCCTTACCGGAGAGGAGGGGCGGCGGGGCCGTTCCCGCCGCTTTCAGGATGTAATCGGGGCGGACTTCGCCTGGCCCGTGGGAGCTGTTCCCGCCGAACAATGTGCCAGATGGCTGGAGGACAACCGCTTTGTCCACCAGGGGCCCAGTGACAGCTGGGCCGGATACCTCCGAGGCCAGCTGCGCCAGACCCTGGCCCTGCTGCCCCAGGAGAGGGATGAAAAGCTTTCCGCCCGTCGGGCCGCCCAGCAAGAGCCGGGCTGGCAGTGGGACAAGGAGCGGGCGGCGGAATGGGCCCGAGTCGGAGAATTGATTCAGGTCGTCCGGACTGCGGAGGAAAACGGGGAGATGTGGGAGGCCACCGATCCGCGGGAAGAGGAACTGTTCCGGCGGGCGGCGGAGCTGGTCCACCCCAAGCGCTTTCAGGCCCGGGGCGAGGGCATCCGGGACCTGTCTTTCCTGGAGGGGCTGACCGGGCTCAAGGAGCTGGATTTGTGGGACAACGACATCGAGGATCTGTCCCCTCTGGCCACCCTCACCGGCTTGCGGGAGCTGTGGCTGCCCTGCAACCTGATTTCCGACTTGTCCCCCCTGGCCGGGTTGGACAAGCTGGTGCAGCTGAACGTCTACGGCAACCGCATTACCAGCCTGGAGCCCCTGCGGGGGATGACAGGCCTGAATCAGCTGAACCTGCGGGGCAATCCCCTGGAGCCGGGGACGCTGGCCTGCCTGCGCAAGTGCAAGCGGCTGGGGATGCTGAACCTGAGCGGCACCGGCCTGGGGGACATCTCCGACCTGGAATTCTGCCGAGCCTGGAACCTGGACTTATATGAGAATCCGAATCTCACCGGCCTGGAGGTCATCTCGACCATGAAGCGGCTGAGCTGCCTCTGTCTGGACACCAATGTGGCCCGCCGGTACGACATCCCGGCCCTGGCCCCACAGCTCACCGAGCATGTGGAACTGGGCGGCATCTCTCTCTATGTATGGCCGGAGAAATATTTCTAGAACCGAAGGCAAAAGAATAAACTTACAGTAGTTCGCAGTTGATGGCTGCCATTGATGCCTTGGAAGAGAAGCATCTCTATGAGGAATTCGGCAGATTGCGGTCAGGATTCTTTTGATTAAGAATGGGCGCATTGTGCAGGACGGCAGCCGTGACGACCTAGTCGCAGCTGAGAGCGAATACAAGACAGTGTATGAGACAGTGGTACCAATAGAATATATTTTATGGCATGGGGACTGCAAAATGGACGTATTCAACAGGCTTGCGCCTTTTATACAGGATTTTATCTATGAGAATAAATGGGAAGAGCTGCATGGCAACCAGGTGGCGGCCTGCCAGGTCATCTTCGACAGCGACGACAACCTGCTGCTGTCCTCCGGCACGGCTTCCGGCAAGACGGAAGCAGCCTTCCTTCCGGTGCTCACGCATCTTTATGAGAAGCCGTCCCGCTCCGTGGGGGTCATGTACATCTCCCCTCTGAAAGCGCTTATCAATGACCAGTTCAAGCGCCTGGAGCAGATGCTCTTAGACTCCAATATACCCGTCACCAAATGGCACGGGGATGCCTCCGTGGACAAAAAGGACAGGCTGATCAAGCATCCGGAGGGCATCCTGCAGATCACCCCGGAATCCCTGGAGAGCCTGATCACCAACAAGCGGGGGGCCTGCCTGAATATGTTCTGCGACCTGCGCTTCGTCATCATCGATGAGGTGCACTCTTTCATGCGGGACGAAAGGGGGCTGCAGCTTCTCTGCGTGCTGGAGCGGCTCAGGGCGCTCACGGGCGTAAATCCCCGCAGGATAGGCCTCTCCGCCACTCTGGGGGACATGTCCCTGGCCCAGGACTGGCTGAATACGGGCACAGGCAGGAAGTGCGCGGCTCCTGTGGCGGACGAGGGGAAGAAACGCGTCCGTCTGCACATCGAGCGTTTCGTGAACGTGTCGGACAAGCGGGATTTGGTGGAGCGGAACGGCAGCATGAATATCGTGGACAAGGATACCGGCGGCGACATGGGCGACAGGGAGCATTACGAGTACCTCTTCCGCCAGACCCTGGACAAGAAGACCATCATATTCGCCAACAGCCGGGAGGAAATCGAGTTCATCATGGCCAATCTGCGCGAAATAGCGCTGAAACATAAAGCACCTGACGTATACCGCGTCCACCATGGCAATGTCTCCGCCCTGCTGCGGGAGACCACGGAGGACGAGATGAAGTCCGCCGATGAGAAAATCGTCACCGGGGCCACCGTGACTTTGGAGCTTGGCATCGACATCGGCTCCCTGGATCAGGCGGTGCAGATAGGCGCGCCCCTGAACGTATCCAGCTTCGCCCAGAGGCTGGGCCGCTGCGGACGGCGGGGGCAGGTGCCCCAGCTGCTGTTCACCTTCGTGGAGAGCATCAAGATCAATTCCTCCGACATCCTGGGCCCCATCAACTGGGAGTTCATCCGGACGATCGCCATCATCGAGCTGTACCTGCGGGACCACTGGATGGAGCCCATCCCGCCCAGGCACCATCCCTATAACCTGCTGTACCACCAGACCATGAGCATCCTGAAGAGCAATGGGGAGATGTCCCCCGCCGGGCTGGCCCAGGCAGTCCTCACGCTGGGGGCTTTCCGGAAGATTTCCCAGGAGGACTATAAGAAGCTGCTGCTGCACCTGATCTATATCGAACAGCTGGAGCGCTCCGAGCATGACGGGCTGCTGATCGGGCGGGCCGGGGAGCGGGAGGTGAACAGCCACAAGTTCCTGACGGTGTTCCTGGCCCCGGAGTACCTGCTGGTGAAGGAGGAGAACCGGACGATCGGCACCGTGGACAAGACCTATCCCGTGGGCACCCGCTTCGCTTTGGCAGGCATGTCCTGGGAGACAGTGGACATCAATGTGAAGTCCAAGGTGCTGTTCGTGAAACGAGTGCCCGGCATCTCCGTGGTGGACTGGGACAGGGATTTCGAGGCGGAGCTCCACACGGTGCTGGTCCGCAAGGTGCGCAGCGTCCTGGAGCGGGACGACCCGTATCCTTATTTAAGCGACCGCTGCCAGGAGCGCCTTTTGGAAATCCAGTACATCGCCCGGAACAGCGGCATCCTGGACAATCTGGTGACGGAGCTGTCCAAACAGAAGTTCGCCATATTCCCCTGGGTGGGGACCAGGCAGCTGGTGACGCTGCACTATGCGCTGCTCCAGCGGAGAATCAAGAGCAAGATTCCCTGGAGCACCTGCCTTTACCTGGAGGTGGTCTTTGACGGTAGCGGAGAGGAGCTGGCGGCCATTATTGACGATATCCTGCATTCGAAGCTGGATTTGTACAGCCTGCCTCTGCCGGACAAAATTCAGATCAGGGGAAAATATAATGAATTCATTCCGCTGGAGCTTCTGCGGAAGCAGTTCATCGAGGATTATCTGGACTTCGAGGGGCTGAAGCGGGATATGTGCGGGACATGATTTTATGGCATTTGAGAAAAAGCAGACAGACGTATTGTTTTGCCGATAGTATGCGGATGTTGTCCTCTGGCCGGCCAGGGGACAATATTTTTATGCAAAACGTAAATAATGCCATATTGATTTTTGGGAATACATTATATATAATATCCAAAACAGCAAAAGTAAATTCTGTGAACTTTATTCGGCCGGGCTGCATGAGGCTACGCCGATGGGAACAGATTTTCGGACTGCGGAAAGGTTTGGGTATTCTATGACAGATATTTTCAAAAAGGCAAAGGGCATCTTTCTGCCGGGAAAGTCTGCCGAGCCAAATGTGTTGGCGGCTTTCCGTCTTGATTTTTCCTATTCTGGCGGCCATATGGAATTTACAGTGGCAGCTCATACTTTTTACCGTATTTACTTAAACGGAATATTCTTAGGACTTGGTCCTGCACCGGCAGCTTTCGGACGCCTGAAAGCGGACAGCTACGACCTCACGGGCAGGCTGGAGGAAGAGAACCAGCTGGCGGTGGAGGTCATGGGGTATGTGCCCCGGGAATTCAATTATTCCACTCATGAAGATTCTGTTTTTTTCGGCGAGCTTACCTTGGACGGAGAGGTGGTGGCAGCCACAGGAGAGGACAGCTGGAAATGCGGAGTTCTGCCCTACAGGGATTTCCGGACGGAGGCCCTGTCCCATGGACGCAGATATCCTGTGGAACTGTATATGCTGCGGGAAAGGTATGACGAGTGGCGCAGGGGAACGATTCCCCGGGAGACCGGATGTGAAGTGGTGGCGGAAAGCATGGAGGAGACCTGGCGAGACGGCGGAAACCAGGATATTCCCGCGGGACATCGTATCGTCCTGAGACGCGCCACGGCCATGCCGGATATGGAGGAGATACGAGACCTTGCTTTCACCGGGGCGTCCTCGGTGGAATTCGAGGATTTCGACGGAGCGGCGGGAAACTGGTGGGAGACAGAAGAGTATCTGGACCGCAGCGGCGGTGCGGATATTAAACGGCCGGCCTTTTCCCGGGCGGGATACCGGGACAGGGCTTTCGCGGGCAGTCTGAAAGAGGAGCGGGATGCCGCCGGCGCTGTAAGCTGTGAAATCCGTCCAAAGGGAAAGGCGGCCGCCCTGGAATTTGCCCTGAAAGAAGCGGAGACAGGACTGATCGGTCTGTGCTTTGAGACGCAAGGGCCTGCCACCGTGGATATCGTCTGGAACGACTTCCTGGACGAGGAGGCGAAAGTGCCGGTGAAAGCGGACAGCGTGAACCGCGTCATCCGTCTGGAATCCGAGGGCGGGAGGATTTCCTTTGAATCCATGGAACCCCATTTCCTGAAATACATCAAGATTATCGTGGAGACGTCACAATCTTTCCGACTGCTCGATATCTATGTAAGGCGTTACCGTTTCCCGGACAGGAACAGGGCTTTCTTCCTCAGCAGCGATAGGGAGGTGAACCGCATCTACGAGGCCTCCAAAAGAACGCTCCTCACCAATACGCTGGCCTTTTTCCTGGATTCTCCGGAGCGTGAAAGGGGCGGCTGGGCCGGGGACAGTTACTGGACTGGGCGTGCATCCGCTATGGTGATGTCGGATACTACGGTGGAACGTTCCATGCTGTATGATTTTCTGGCGGCGGACTATGCGGAGGCCTTGCCGGGGACATTCCCCTGCTGCTGCTGCGGAGGAGCGAAGAGGGATCCGGGGCTGATGTATACCTGGAGCCTGTTCGTGTTCCTGGAGCTGACAGATTACTATCAGAGAACAGGGGACGAGGAGCTGAAAGAGGACTTCCGCAGCCGTGTGGAGACTTTCATGGAGGCTTCCCGGACCCTGAAGAATTCCCTGGGCCTGCTGGAAAATATTCCGGGTTTTGTGTTCATTGACTGGTCTGCCTCCAACAATGCCGCCAATACGGCGCCCATATGCACTGCCGCCAACGGTCTGTATGCCCTTGTGGCAGACAGATTGGGAGAGATGTATGGAAATGAGCCCTACAGGGCGGAGGCGGAGCAGATACGCAGCGTCTTCCGAGAGCAGTACAGAAAGGTGGAACACAGCAAATATGACCTATTTACCATGTATCCGTTCCTGTCCGATTCCATGACATTAAAAGATGGAAAGCTGGTGGAGAACAGTGTCTACAGCGAGGCGGCTCAGTACTATTATTTCTGGACGGGCCTGCTGCGCAGGGAGGACGCGCCGCAGCTGTGGAAGATTCTGTTGGAACAGTTCGGACCGATGCCGCAGAAATACCGCGGGACCATGCAGCTGTCTGTGGGGAATTGCGGGGTGTTTTTCGGACATATGATGCGTTTTGAACTGCTGTCACGGTTCGGCGAGACAGAGCTGCTGGAAAAGGAACTGAAACATCTGTGCGGTTATATGACAGGATATGACCCGGGCACTTTCTGGGAGACATTGAGCGGCACGGACAGCCGCAACCATGGCTTCGGTGCTCACTATGGAGTTGTAGTCATGAGGGATTTCCTGGGCATGGACATTCCCGACAGCAGGAACAAGACCCTGCGCATTGCGCCGGGGCAGGGGAGCCTGCGGTGGGCGAAAGGCAGAATCTGCCTGGAGGATGGACAGTTTGCCGCGGTCTGGCATAAGGGGATTGACAGCCTTTCCCTGTCTGTGTCGGCGCCGGAGGGCTATCGGATTCTTCTGGAGCTGCCATGGGAGTACTGCGGGGGAAAAATCATAGTAAACGGGAAAGAACAGGAATATAAAAGAAGCCTGATCTGCGGCAATATTTTGGATGTGAGGATTCAGGTGTAAGACAAAATCAGAATGAAGCGCTGCGCCCGAATGGGTGAGAACGAAAGAACGGAAAGAGATGTCTGCAAAACTGTATGTCAGGAACAAAAAGCAGACAAGGAGCCGGGCAGAACAGAGAGGAGAAGAACAGCATGACACAAAGGGAAAGAAAGGACATCTTCCGCGTCATGGACGCGGATACCCTGAAGACGGGCAAGGAGGATATCAGGACCAGAAGATTCCTGCTTCCGAAACGGATTCTGTGGACGAAAGGCCATGTGGAGAACAGCCAGACGCTTCTGGAGGACAGGGAGATACAGATTTCCCTGGCAGCACATCAGCCCTGCATCCTGAAGAATGAGGGTGAGGAGAAAGCGTCTGTCCTGTTGGATTACGGCGTGGAGATTCACGGCGGCATCCGCCTGCTGGCCTGGATGGACAGCACGAACAGAGGCGCAAAGGTCCGCGTCCGCTTTGGAGAGTCCGCCTCGGAGGCCATGAGCGAAATCGGCGGCCAGACCAATGCCACCAATGACCACGCCAGAAGAGATATGACTGTTGAGGTGGGCATGATGAGCATGAATCAGCTTGGGGAGAGCGGATTCCGCTTCGTGCGTATCGACCTGGAGGAGCCGGACGTCTCCATTGCCTTAAAGACTGTCTGGGCTGTGCTGATCTACAAAGATGTACCTTACCGGGGCAGCTTTGAATGCAGCGACCCGCTGCTGAACCGCATCTGGGACGTGGGCGCCTACACGGTGCACCTGAACATGCAGGAATACATATGGGACGGCATCAAGAGGGACCGCCTGGTCTGGGTGGGAGACATGCATCCGGAGATTACCACGATTAAAGCAGTGTTCGGCGAGGATTCCGCCGTGGAAGACAGCCTTGACTTTATACGCAAGGAGACCCCGCTGCCCGGCTGGATGAACGGCATGGCGAGTTATTCTATGTGGTATTCCATCATCACCTGGGACTGGTATCAGTATACCGGGAAGAAAGAATTCCTGGAGAAGCAGAGAGAGTATCTGACAGGACTGGCAAAGCTGCTCTCAGAACATATCGATGAGAAAGGACAGGATACGGTAAAAGAGGGACGTTTCCTGGACTGGCCCTCAGAGGGCAGGCTGGCGATAGTGGACGCAGGCGTACAGGCTCTGCATATCTGGGCTGCAAGAAGCCTGGAAAAGATTTTCGATGTTCTGGGAGAGGAAGAGAAGGCTGCGCAGTGCAAAAACGATTTGGAGCGTCTGACGGGGTTCGTGACAGACTATGAGGATTCCAAGCAGGCGGCGGCTCTCTCGGTGCTCATGGGCCAGAAAGATGCCGCGGAGGTAAATGAGACCCTGCTGGGGGCAGGCGGAGCAAAGGGGATGTCCACTTTCATGGGCTATTATATTCTGTCAGCCAGAGGGATGGCCGGGGACTATCAGGGCTGTCTGGACTGCATCCGGGATTACTGGGGCGGGATGCTTAAGCTGGGCGCCACCACGTTCTGGGAGGATTTCGATATAGACTGGATGGAGAATGCGGGACGAATCGATGAACTTCCGAAAGAGGGCGAGGTGGATGTACACAGCACCTACGGCGGCTACTGCTATCAGGGCTATCGCCACAGCTTCTGCCACGGATGGGCCAGCGGCGCCACGCCCTGGCTGTCGGAGAATGTGCTGGGCATACAGATTTTGGAGCCCGGCTGCAGGAAAGTGAAGATAGAGCCTCATCTGGGAGACCTGGATTGGGCGAAAGGAACCTATCCCACGCCTTACGGCGAGATTTCGGTATCCCATGTGAAGCAGGCGGACGGGACGGTGGCCACGACGGTGTCGGCGCCGGAAGAGGTGCAGTTTGAGATACAGGACTGAAGTCAACGCAACGGAACAGACAGCGGTCAGGAAATCCGGGATGGATGTAAGCCTGCGGAAGAGGAAAAGCGCAGGGCGAATAGAATTCACAGAGCAAGGAGACAGGATTATGAATCTGAAAGAAAGACAGAAAATATTTGAAAATCCGACAAAAGAATATCGGGGAAAGCCGTTCTGGTCCTGGAACGGAAAACTGGAGGAGGAAGAGCTGTACCGTCAGGTAGATGTCATAAAGGAGATGGGCTTCGGGGGATATTTCATGCATTCCCGCACCGGCCTGGAGACGGAGTACCTGGGAGACGAGTGGTTCGAGCTGACCAATAAGTGCGCGGATTACGGGCAGAAAGCGGGTCTGGAGTCCTGGCTTTACGATGAGGACCGCTGGCCCTCCGGGAGCGCGGGCGGCATGGTGACCAAAGAAGAGAAATACCGCGCCATGTTCATGGAGATGAATTACCTGACGGAGGATGCCTGGAAAGCATGGCGGCCCGACGAGAATGTCATTGGGGCATATGCGTGCAGAATCGGGACAGATGAAGAGGGATGTCTCAATGGGATTTTTTCCGGAAAGAGAATGCTGCAGGCGGGAGACGACCTGGCGGAGGGAGAGACGGCCATAGAGTTCCGCACCCGCTATTCCGTCTGCAATGACAATTACAACGGCTACTGCTATGTGAACACCATGCACAAGGAGGCCATAGAAAAGTATATCCAGCTGACCCATGAGAAATATAGGGAAAAATGCGGAGATAAGTTCGGCAGGGAGATTATGGGCATCTTCACGGATGAGCCCCACAGGGGCGGCGTGTTCACGAACTTCGCGGAAGGGGAGGTGAATGCCGCTCCCTATACGCCGGATTTGTTCCCGGAATTCGAGAAGCGCTTTGGCTACAGCCTGAAAGAGAACCTGCCGGAGCTTTTCCTCAGAACAGCGGAGGGGGAGATGTCCAAAATCACGAGGGATTATTTTGAACTGTGCCAGGAGCTTTTCCAGGAGCGCTTCGCCATTCCCATCCAGGACTGGTGCAGGGAGAACAAGCTGATTTTCACGGGACATGTGCTCCACGAGGATTCCCTCTGCTGCCAGGCCATCATGCAGGGATCCCTGATGCGCTTCTACGAATATATGGACTATCCCGGAATCGACCTCTTAAGCGAGGGAAACAAATGTTACTGGGTGGCAAAGCAGATTTCCTCCGTGGCCAGACAGCTGGACAAGGAGTGGGTCCTGTCCGAACTTTACGGCTGCACGGGATGGCAGATGAATTTTGAGTCCTACAAGAATGTAGGTGACTGGCAGGCGCTGTTCGGCGTGAACTTAAGATGTCCGCATCTGTCCTGGTACACCATGAAAGGCGAGGCCAAGAGGGACTATCCCGCCAGCATGCTGCATCAGTCCTGCTGGTATCGGGATTATCACTATGTGGAGGACTATTTCTCCAGAATCCATGCCGCGCTGCATGGCGGAAAGCCTGTCTGCAGCCTGCTGGTGCTCAACCCTATCGAGAGCGTCTGGGCCAGGAGCTACAGCGGTTCTTTCGACGGACTTTCCGGCGTGGACAAAGAAATCATCCGTCTGGAGGAGCAGTACGCGGCGCTGTTCCATATCCTTTCCGGCAATCAGATTGACTTCGATTACGGCGAGGAGGACATCATGGCCCGCCATGGAAGAGTGGAGGACGGCGTTCTGTACGTGGGCAGCTGTTCCTACCGCAAGGTTCTGGTGGCAGGCATGGACACCATGCGGGCCAGTACGCTTGCGCTGCTGGAGGAGTTCGCCGCGCAGGGCGGGGAGATTGTCTTCGCCGGCGAGGTTCCGGGTTACGTGGATGTACTCCCTGCGGACAAGGTGGAAAAGCTGGCGGACAGATGCACAAAAGTGCCTTTTGAGGAGGAAACCGTGGCCCGGGCGGCAGAAAGCGGCCTGGAAGTCAGGATTGTGTCTGCGGATCCGGAAGACCGGGAGAGCGGCGCGGTCAAAAAGGATCTCTTCGTGCAGGCTTTCCAGATAGAGGGCGGCCGTATGGTGATGCTGCTGAATGTGAACCGTGAAAAGGGTTACGAAAATATCTCCATAGATTTGGGGCCGGGCGCTTATCTGGAGCTGTGGGATGCCAGAAGCGGCAAGGTGTCAAGGCCTGATTATCAGGTGTCGGACGGAAAAATCCTCCTTACGCTGGATCTGGAAAAGGGCGGGGAGCGGATTTTCCTGATTATGGGAGAGGAGCGCTCCATGGAAGAAGAGCGCTTTGCCGCAGAACGGGAACTGCCTGCGGCGGAGGCCTTTACAGGCAGAGAGCCTGTGGAACTGCCGGAAGCTTTCAGCTATCGTTTGTCGGAGAGGAATATCTGTGTACTGGATATGGTATCCGTGACGGACGACAAGGGAAATGTGATTCCCCGGATGGAGGTACTCAAAGCGGACCGCGCCCTCAGGGATATTCTGGACATCCCTTACCGGGGCGGAGAGATGCTGCAGCCCTGGTATCAGGTAAAGTATAAGGGCGGGAACACGAAGCTGCTGTCTGTGGTCTCGCTGGAATATGACATTGAGATAGCAGTGGTTCCTGAGGATGTTCGGCTGGTGGTAGAAGACTTGACGCATATACGGCAAATTCTGGTGAATGGAAGGGAAATCCCGTTGACCAGCAGAGGGAAATGGATCGACATCTGTTTCGACGAGCTGGAGATTCCGGCGGACTCTTTGGCAAACGGCCGCAATACGATTGCTGTCGCCATGGATTATTACAGCACCTGCGGCATAGAGGCCGCTTATCTGCTGGGAGATTTCGGCGTAGAGATGGCAGCGGATGCGCAGCAGAATGCTGAGGCGGAGGCAGAGGAAGCGAAAGACGGAAAGCGCCTTGCGGGAACCAGGCCGATCCTTGCCAAGCTTCCGGAAAAACTCGTCATTGGTGACATCACGAATCAGGGCCTGCCTTTCTATTCGGGGAGCGTAATCTATGAGCTGGACGAGTCGGCGGAGGGACAAAAGGGCCGCCGCGTAAGCGTGAAAGCCCACGGCTTCGGCGGAGCCCTTGTGAAGATTCACGGCGAAAGTGATGAGACGATTGCATTCCCGCCCTATCAGGCAGATGTGACGAATCTGCGCAGCATCGAAGTGGTTCTGACCAGGAGAAACACGTTTGGTCCTCTCCACCAGTGCCCCAAGGAAGCGCCCGCCTACGGCCCGGGGAACTTTATGACTGTAGGCGAGGGATGGAGCGATGCCTATATGCTTTATCCTCAGGGATTGCTGGAGAAGCCGGAAGTCAGGAGATAGAAGAAACGCTGATATTGATTTTCCCCAAAACCCGACATGGTAATGGATGATAATATGGACTTGGGTTTTGGGGAGAATTTTGTTGTAAAATGAATTATGTTGCCTTATAATAAAAGAAATCATTACCTTATTTCTACATGTTTTCCCTATAGAAAAGTGTATACTGTTGTCTGTAGGGAGGGCGATAGAAGGGATGAAGAATGAAAATACTGGTCAAAACGTACCGGTGGATGAAGAGGAGGTAGACGCTATGCCATCCATTGAATTAGTGGAACATGAAAGAACAGCTTATATAAAAGGGATGGAAGATTATTTGCAGAAATTGAAATCAATGCCGAACAATGAGGCGGTAAAGAAATCCCAAAAAAGCCTGGAAAGTAGCCATATCATATGTGAGGACGGCGAATTTACAGAAAGATACAGCAACACCAGGAAATACGAACAGCGCAGGGGGTGATATATGTACAGCAATTTACCTAATTTGATTATTGGTTTCCATGGTTGCGATTTAGATACCTACAGAAATGTATTGTATAAACACGACAGGCTACAGGCAAGTCATAATTCCTATGATTGGTTGGGAGGCGGAATCTACTTTTGGGAGAATAGTCTGGACAGGGCTGAAGAATGGGCGGTTTCTTATTGCAACAGATACCGTAAAAACCATTCCGGTGAGAAACCGAAAGAGCCTGCGGTCATAGGGGCAGTCATAAGCCTAGGACATTGTTTGGATTTGACGGATTATGGCAGTGCTTCTATTCTCAAGACTGGATATGAAATTTTAAAATTAGAACTGTCTCTGTTAGGTAAGCCTTTGCCAGTGAACAGGGACGTTACAGGAAGTAAGGATCTTTTATTGCGGGAGCGGGATTGTGCTGTCATTGAAAGGATTCATCAGTACAACAGGGAGAACGGCGAAAGACCTTATGACAGTGTCCGCGGAGTGTTCGTTGAGGGGAATCCTGTTTATGAAGATTCAGGAATCATGGAAAAGACGCATACACAGCTATGCATTATAAATCCTAATTGTATCAAAGGCTATTTTAGCCCGCTGTTGCCGGACAGAGAATGGAATATGGTCTGAACCGAATCTGTCAATTCTGACAAATTTTCAGTATAATAATTTTGCTTTAAAAGATAAAAAGCTTCAGCTGCGCAGCTGCGACGGAGTCATCCCGGTAGCCTGTTTGAACTTCCTCCGGAAGCTGGAAGCGTTGACATAGCCCACAGCCAGGCTGACATCGTCAATGGGCATATCCGTGGTAAGCAGCAGTTCTTTCGCTTTTTTCAGGCGCAGCGCCCACACATAGTCGGAAAAATTCTCCCCCATCTCTTTTTTGAACAGATAGCTCATGTAGGCGATGCTCACATGGAAGATGTCCGCCAGATAGGAAATGGAAAAATCCGCGGAGGTGAAATTCTCCTCCACCAGCTGGCCAATCTGTGCGGCATTGATGATCTGATTTTCGGCTTCGGACTCGAAAAGGCCCAGAAGCTGGCCGATATGGGACTGGATTTCCTCTTTCTTTTCCCGGTAGGGGAAACTGCGGCAGAAATACAGGGCCTCAAAATAAAGCTCGCTGTAGTAGAGATACTTGTCGAGGAGAGTTGCAGGAGGGTACAATATTTCAAAGTCCTTTTTGAAAAATGTGTCTCAGGGCTGGCAAAATATCGAAAAGACTAATTTGCCTTAATGAAGGCGATGGTGTATTCGTTAAAATATATAAAGAGCAAATGTATGAAATGTATGTTGTATTTGTTACGAGTGTATTTTATAATAAAAGCAGTTTACAAAAGAAAGCTTTTTGTAAATCAAGAATATAATCTATAAGTTTGCAACTAGCAAAGGAGGCATTATGAAAGGTAAAAAGTAATTTGTGCTATTGATGACTATGCTTGTCATGGCTGTAGGGGGTTCTGGCGGCAACGATAAGTAGCGTGGCGAGATGAGAATCTGAAAGAGCGGATTAGAAAGGTAGGACTACGCGTTTGACAAGGAAGAAAAATATAGAATATCTAAATATATTGTGACAGAGCAAACAGCTCAGGGTGATTTGCTGGCAATGAATATGCGAACGGAAGATTGTATTAAATTGAGAGGAAATGCCATTTCTTGGTTTCGTGAAAGAGAAATGCAGGATAGTTTTCAAGTGGATTTGGATAAAGGGGCAGAGCGATTGACGGAGGGAGGCTTTATTATTCCCATAAAATTTGATGAAGCAAGGTTGGTTTTTTAGGAACTGAACCCACGGCACCATTGTTTGGGGCGGATGCTGTTTATCCAGTAGGATATGAAGGAACTGCTAAAACGAAAGGATTAATGAGTATATATACCATTAATCAGATGCTTGGACTCATTGAAAAAAGCCAGCCGGATATTATATTACATGAATCGCAATCTCAAACAATACCAAATGATAGTGGTGGTTTAAAACAGTATCCAGTAGCCCAAAATGAGCTGATTTTAGCGTGTCAGGCAGATGCATATATATTATGCGTTTCATGTGAAGATAGTGTAGAATATGTTAGACGTACAATTGCATATTTGGAATCGATTTATCCATCAGAAGTAATCGCCATTGCCCTTTCGCCGCTAAAAAAATCGTTAAGATGGTCCGTGCTTAGCCAAAAGAAAAATGTAGTCTCTGAAGAAGAGGAAAGAGCAGCGGTAAATCAATTTCAGGGACTTGGAATTCCTATATATATTTGGCGAAAAGAAGAGCAGTTTACAGAAATGGTGCAGAAATGTATTGACTATTTTTGCGAAGCATGACATGGTGGTAAAGATGCGGATGTTGAAATCTATAGAAAGGCGGTGTTTGTGTGCGACAATCCTTACGGATCCTGAAAGACAATTTAAAGTACTTGTTGAAGCTTGTATGGGGGTACGACAAGTCCCTGTTCGCTTTCTTTGTGGTATTTTCCATAGCAGGGGCGGTGCTGAGCTATATAGAGATCTATGTTCCCAAAATCCTGTTGGGAAGCCTGATTCAGGAAACGCCGATTGACAGGCTGCTTGTGCAGATAGGGCTGCTGAGCCTTGCGATATTGGCCACCACTTTTGTCAGGAGCTGGACGGAAAACCGATATCAGTGCAAATGCGGGCTTGTAAGGACAGATTTGTGCCTGAATCTCCTGACGATTAAGCGGTTTAGGATGCGGTACCCCTATATGGAGAATCCAAAGACCGCGGACAGCCTGGAGAAGGCCAAGTACATATCCTGGAGCTCCAACGCGGGCATAGAGGCAACGCTCAATAACCTCCAGACTTTTACGAGGGGACTTATTTTGTTGATTGGAGTCAGCGCAATCTGCGTCACGCTGAATCCGGCGATTCCTTTGGTGCTGATTGCGACAGCTGTGATTAATCTGCTGCTGGGCAATGCCTCCAAGAAAAAGGATGTGCAGCTTCAGGAGTGGAATGCCTCCTTTGATCGGGAGATAGGGTATCTGAGCGGCAATATGGGAGAGCCGGATTTGGGCAAGGATGTGCGGGTGTATAGGCTAAAGGACTGGTGGCTCAAAAAGTATGCCGCATGCTTAGGTATACGGCTGCAAAATGAGAAGAATTCCCAAAAAACTCTCACGGGCATGAAGCAGATGGCGACATTGCTTAGCATGGCTGCCAATGCCGTTGTATACATATGTCTGATAGGGGATGTGCTTTCAGGGGGGATTAGCATTGATGACTTCCTTTTGTATCTGGGAGCGGCTGCCACGCTGAGCCTTGCTTTTCAGGAGCTGATAGACAGCGCCACCAATATCGCCCAATACTCCAAATGCATCGAGGATTTCCGTCAGGTCATGGAGCTGCCGGAGGAATTCGAGGAGCATTCCATGGAAGAAGGGCATTCCATGAAAGAAAGACATTCCATGGAAGAAGGGCATTCCGGAGAGGAGCTGCCAGAGGCTGCGGAATGGGGCGGCGCGCCGTCCTCGATTCGCTTTGACCGGGTCAGCTACTGCTATCCGGGCAGCGACGCTCCCGTATTGACGGATTTGAGCTTTGAGATTCAAAAAGGGCAGCGCGTCGCCTTGATAGGCATCAACGGCGCGGGAAAGACCACAGCCGTAAAGCTGCTGACAGGACTGCTGGAACCGGATTCCGGCACGATTTTCGTGGATGGCATCGATACCAGGCTGATTCCCAGGCAGCAGCTGTATGACCGCTTCTCTGTGGTGTTCCAGGAAATCAACCAGTATGCGTTCACGGTATCCCAGAACATATCGTTCCAACAGGAGTACGACAGGGAGTGCATGTCTCATGCATTGGATGGGGCGGAAATGCGTACATTGGTAGACGAATTCCCAAAAGGGCTCGACACCATGCTGCGCAAGGACTATGCCACGGATGGGATATTGCTGTCCGGAGGGCAGGCGCAGACCCTGTCCTTGGCCAGGGCGCTCTACAAGGACAGCCCGTTTCTGGTTCTGGACGAGCCTACCGCTGCCTTAGACGCACTGGCGGAGGAAAGGCTCTACCGGCGCTTCGACAGGATTATGCAGGGCAAGACAGTCCTGTTCATTTCGCACAGACTGGCCAGCACGCGGTTCTGCGACCGCATCGTGGTGATTGACGGTGGGTCAGTCCGCGAGGAGGGAACCCACGAGGAGCTGCTCCGGGCTGGCGGGCTTTACGCCAGGATGTACGAGAGCCAGTCCTCCAGATACGCGGAGGAGAAAGGGGAGGCGTCATGAACAAACCGCGGAATTGCAAGGAGAATGTGGCATTATTTACCTTTTTTCTAAAGGAGACCAGACGGTGCTCCAGATGGTTCGTGCCGGTCAGCTTCGCCATCATGGTGATTCAGGCACTGCGCCCTTTTCTGCTGGCCTATCTGCCCAGCCTGCTGATTGACGAGCTGACCCAGGGGCGGCGTCTTTCTGCCGTTATAGCGTATACGGTTGCGGTGGTGGCTGGCGAGGGGATTTTGGGCCTGTTGGTACAGGAGCTGCAGAAAAAGCAGAATGTGGAAAGCATGAGGGTGAACCGCCAGATGGAGATGAACGTATCTGTGACGATGGCGGATGTGCCCTATGCCAGGCTGGAGGACAAGGAATTCCTGGATTTCCGCCAGACCTACTTAAGCGGGCAGAGCCGCTCCTCGCAGATAGCGTATGTCATGGTGAGGGCTTTCCATATCGGCTCCTGCCTTTTGATGCTCGGGGGGTATGCCCTGCTCCTGGTGCGGCTCCTGGTAACGGATAGGGCCGGCATTTCCTCGGGCGTGTTGGTGGTGAACTTCCTGGTGTCGAATACCTGGATCTGGCTGCTTGTCATCGCGGGCATGAGCATTTATTCCTCGCGCCTAAAGGTGCAGGCGGACAACATGTATACGAAGATGGTGGAGGAATTCGCGCCGACGGAGCGGGCATATGCCTATTACCAGAAGATTGGAAAGGACCAGGTGTGCGCAAAGGATATCCGGCTGTTCCGGTTCTATCCGCTGCTTTCCGCCTATATGGAGGACTACCGGAAAGCGGCAAGGAAAGTGGAGTGCAGGCTCTCTGATGCCACGCTACGGCGCACCGCTCCGGCGGAAATCTGCTTGAAGGTGCAGACACTGCTGATCTACATCTTGGTGACCATGAAAGTATACGTAAAAGCGATTACATTTGGCCAATTCTATATGTATGCCAATGTCATCCGCAATACCATTGCGGCGCTGTCCGAGATGCTGGACGACATCACCAGTGTCCGCTATGCTTTCGGATTCCACTATGCTTATCAGGCGCTGATGGAAGAGGGCGCCATTAATGCGGGAGAGAGCGCGGAGGGAGCGGACGAAAAAAGTCAGATGCAGGAAAACTTCGCAGATGCTTCATTCAAGAGCCTTGAGTTCGAGGATGTCTGGTTCCGGTATCCGGGAAGCGAAGCCTGGGTGATCCAGGGCTTTTCCGGAAAGATAGAAGCAGGACAGAAAGTCAGCATCGTGGGAATGAACGGAGCGGGGAAGACCACTTTGATTAAGCTTCTGCACAGATTCTATCAGCCAGAGCGCGGGAGAATCCTGCTGAATGGGGCCGATATTAGCTCCTACCCATATGAGGCTTATTGGAAACTGTTCTCCACGGTATTCCAGGATGTCCATTACTTTGCCTATTCTGCGGGAGAGAATGTGGCTGTGGCTGCGGACATGGATTCAGAGAGGGTTGGCCAGGCGCTGGGCAAAGTAGGGCTGGCGGAAATGCTCTCCGGGCATAAGGGGCGTGACACGGAGCTGACAAGGGAGTTTTCCGAGGAGGGCGTCATCCTGTCCGGCGGGGAGGCACAGAAGCTCGCCATAGCTAGGGCCTTTTACAAGGATGCTCCCATCTATGTGTTCGATGAGCCGACGGCGGCGCTGGATCCATTGGCAGAGAAAGAGATTGTGGACTGCTTTGACGAATACACGCGCAGCAAGACAGTGATCTATATCTCCCACCGTATGGCGAGCTGCCGGAATTCCGATAAAATATTCGTGGTAGACCATGGGCACCTGGCCGAGTGCGGAACCCATGAACAGCTTGTGGCAGCGAAAGGGATTTATGGGCAGCTGTGGTCTGCACAGGCGCAGTGGTATATGAAAGCTGGCATTTGATGGATTGTGCAGGAAGGAAAGAGATAGAATGGAAATTATTGTGCCTACAGTTTAGTTATGTTGCAAGTAAAGGATTCCATTTCGGAATCGGACAGAAGATGGTTATGTGGATGGAACTGCAGACTTCTGAATCAAAGAATTATGAATTCAGAAGTCTGCTTTCTATTGGGGGGAAAGCGTAAGGAATCGGCTTCAGCAGCGCAGCTGCGACGGCGTCATTCCCATAGCCTGCTTGAACTTCCGGCGGAAGCTGGAGGTATTGACATAGCCCACAGCTAGGCTGACATCGTCAATGGGCATATCCGTGGTAAGCAGCAGTTCTTTCGCTTTTTTCAGGCGCAACGCCCACACATAGTCGGAAAAATTCTCCCCCATCTCTTTTTTGAACAGATAGCTCATGTATGCGATGCTCACATGGAAGATATCCGCCAGATAGGAAATGGAAAAATCCGCGGAGGTGAAATTCTCCTCCACCAGCTGGCCAATCTGCGCGGCATTGATGATCTGATTTTTGGCTTCGGACTCGAAAAGGCCCAGAAGCTGTCCGATATGGGACTGGATTTCCGCCTTTTTTTCCCGGTAGGGGAAGCTGCGGCAGAAATACAGGGCCTCAAAATAAAGCTCGCTGTAATCCTTGAATTTGACGTTCATCTGGTTCATGGCATTTATGATGGCGGTCAGAATGTCTATGAGCACACAGCGCACAAAAAAGTCAGGCAGGGTGTTTTCCATGGAAAAAGAACTGTCTATCAGGGCAAAGAGCTGCCGGATTCTGGATTCCGCGTCCGGGAAATCATGTTCTTTCAGGGCCTGCGCCAGTCCGTCAAGTAGGTCATAGGGATAGGCCAGAGTATGCCCTCCGCGCAGAGAGGGATCCATGGCGCGGAAAGAGACTACAGAGTCATGGTCCCATGCGCTGCTGGCGAGCAGTGCGTTTTCATAGAGGGAGGGAATGTCCAGAGGAGAAGAGGAGCCATTGCTTAAGGCGGACAGGTAATCCTTTTCCTCGCAGTAATTCTCCAGTAAAGCGAGCAGCGCCTCCTCCTTGTTCTGCTCCGGTCCGGCATAGCTTAACAGGAACATGGCGTTATCATCGTCATATTCCAGCATCAGACAGGAACTTTTTTCCGGCAGTGCGTTTTTGAGGAACTGCGCGGTTTCCTGAACCAGTGTCTCCGGATTGGCCGCAAGTCTGATAGGGGGGGGTAATTCTCATGCGCAGCGCGAATATCAGGTCGTCAGGCTCCAGCGTAAAGAAAGAATCTACGTTGTCAAGGAGGTTCTGGGTATGATTCTCAAACAGGATGGAATCAAAAATGGACTTTTGCATGGAAAGCCTGTATTTCTCTATTTTCTTCTGCAGATTCTGGTTCTCCGTGGCAACATCGGAAAACGCCAGATCCAGCTGTTCCAGGTAACTTTGGTCGGGCGCGGGATTCTTCACGATTTTCTGAGTGAGCCTGCGCAGCGGCAGATAGGTTCTGCCCATGGCGTACAGCACGATGAAGATACTAGCGATGCCTAGAAAAAACAGGACGATATAAGTGCGGGAAAATATCTGGTTCGTCCGGGACATCAATGCCCTGTTGGAAATCAGGGCGGTCACGGAAAAATCACTGTACAGGCCTGTGCAGGTCTGTACAGTGGTCTGTGAATCCAGCTGAAGGATGCCGTCATCGCTTTCGGCAGAAGAAAGATAGGGCGTAAGCAAATCCTGATTGATGCCAACGGCAGTCTGGCCGGAAGAATCTACCAGCGCCGTGGCAAGGATCTCATCGGAAACGATGCTTTTGAGCATGTTCTGGATTCTGACCTCATTGATTACATAAAAAATGATATAATTGTTTCCGATATCATTATATGGATAATACAACAGGCAGGAGGACTCCTCGTTCTTCAGGTATATCAGTTGATTTGTGATGGAGTTCTGATAGGAATCGGGACAGAAAGTGATAGATTTCGCACCCCGATAGATATGGAAACTGCCTTCATCATATACTACATATTTGCCTGATGAGTAGATGTCATCATTTAGTCTGTCATAATACACGATATATTCCACCAGTTCGTTGGCGATGGCATAGGAATTAACCTCGCGGAAAGCCACATAACGGCTCCAGGAGCTACTGTCATACCTGGATAGTATCAGGTTGATATTACTTATGAGAGAGTGGTTGGTCCGGTCGATTGCCATCAGCCCGTCGGAAAACTCTTCTTTTATGTAGTTCAGCTGCCTGTCGGCCTGTTCATTGAGCATATCGAGATATGACTTGGACAATTGGCCATGTATGATAAAGAAGAAGCTGACCATCAGGAAAAATAACGGTAAAAAATAGGACAAAAAATAACGAATCATTGTATGATGTGCATAATGGTTCTTATTGAATTTCTGCATTTTCTTCATTCAAATCCTCCCGAAAGTTAGTATACTATAAAAATGTCGGTTCTGCAAGCAAGTGGACAATATTTATAGGACAATATTTACAAAAAGGTATTTGAAAATTGTACGCTGCAAAAGTAAAGCAAGATGACAAACGCTGTAAATGAGCAGCGTACATACATCAAAAATGGTTTTGAAAAGTGTATCTTGATTCTTTTTACATGAAATTTTACAATAAAAAACAAGATTCCACATGAGAGGCGCCTCTTGATGAATCTGGAACAATAAAAAGATAAGTAGTTTTATGCAAAAAAAGTAAGGAGAGATTATGAAAGTTAAAAAAGTAGCGACACTTTTGATGGCGGTCGTAATGACGATGTCTGTTATGGCTGGCTGTGGATCCGATCCGGCACCCTCCAGTTCCGGTAATGACAGCCAGGGCGGACAGGAAGAATCTTCCAAAGAAGGGGCGGATGCGGGCGAGGAAAATAATGAAGGAAACGGCGGCGCGGCTGCTGGAGATTCTATCACATTCCCTCTTGCGGAGACCATGGAGTTCACCTGCTTTTCCGGTCTGAACGGAGAGAACGCGCTGGAGAACACATTGACGATGCAGGTTATGATGGAAGATGCCAATATCCATGTTTCATTTGATAATGTACTTACCTCTGAGATGACAGAGAAGAGGAACCTGATTCTGGCTTCCGGAGAGTATCCCGAGCTGTTCATTAAGGCAGGCTTTGGCATAGGCGATTTGACAAAGTACGGCGGACAGGGAATCCTGATTCCTTTGGAGGATCTGATTCGGCAGTATGCTCCGAATCTGACAGCTGTATTGGATGAGAGAGATGCATGGCAGTATATGACTTCAGCAGACGGACATATCTATTCCCTGCCTGAAATCGGAAGACAGGAAGGTGCCATCACCACTTACTGGCTCAACAAGAGATGGATGGACAATCTGGGTCTGAAAGAGCCTACCAGCTTTGATGAGCTGTATGATGTGTTGAAAGCGTTCAAAGAGCAGGATGCGAACGGCAACGGCGATCCCGATGATGAGATTCCCTGGTTCGCAAATGCGGGCGTTACCGTATTCAATATCCTAGCATATGAGGATTACGCATACGATCAGGGCACGAGATGTGCCGTCATCGACGGAAATCTGACCTACATCCCTACGGATGACAGATTCAAGAACTTTATCGAGTTCGTGACCAAGTGCTATGCAGACGGGCTTTTGAACCAGGATTGTTTCACGGTAGCCCATGACCAGCAGGGCGCTATCGGCCAGACCGGCGATGTATTGGGTTCTTTCTTTGACGCAGGCGCGTTCCTGACAGTAGGCCGTGACAATGACGATGATTATATCGCATTGACGCCGTTCCAGAAAGGAAGCTACCCCCTGAATACCGGTATCACTCCCGGAACACTGGCAATCACTGATAAGTGCGAGAATCCCGAAGTGGTAATTGCCTGGTTTGACAGACTGTATTCCCAGGAAGGCGGTATGCTGGCATGGCTGGGCGTGGAAGGAAAGACCTATCAGATTAACGATGAGGGAGACTGGGAGTGGATTCTTGACGGAGACTACGGCAGTGAAATCGCAGATGTACGTGCTTCCGCGACGATGCAGGGCGCCATCAACCATCCCTCAATCATCCCTGATTTCTGGTACAGCAACATGTCCGCGGCAATCGATCCCGACGAAGTATATCTGAACGGCGAGAGATTAAAAATCGCGGAAGGCGGCAAAGTTCCTCTTCCTATGATGAGATATGAGGAAGCTGACAATGCGGAGCTGGCTACGCTGAAGACAGACATTGATTCCTATATTACTACCTATGTTGCCCAGGTGGCGACAGGCGAGGGCGGCATGACCCTTGAGGGCAGCTGGGATGAGTACATCGAGACCATGAAGGCAATGAACGTAGACCGTATGATTGAGATTTACCAGAAGACTTATGACGCAGGGAAGTAAAGCTATCATTTGATAAAGATTTCTAAAATTGGGGAATGACGATGAGCCATTCCCCTATGACTTAGAAAGGAGTGTCTTAATGGCAGGAATAGTAAAAAAGGAAAAGGAGAACCTTGGCCGCAGGCTCCTCAGGGATATGAAGAAGAATTGGATTCTCTATGTGATGATTCTGCCGGTGGTAATCTATTATATCACCTTTTCTTATGCTCCCATGTATGGCATACAGCTTGCGTTCAGGGACTATAAGGTAAAGCAGGGAATTATGGGAAGTCCCTGGGTGGGCTTCTCGCATTTTCAGAGGTTCTTCAGTGCATACAATTTCAAGCAGTTGATTTTCAACACACTCGGAATCAGTATATATAGTTTTTTGGCAGGATTTCCTATCCCTATCATTTTTGCTCTGATGCTTAATTATCTGAATAATAAGTACCTGAAGAAGACGGTCCAGATGGTTTCCTATGCCCCGTATTTCATTTCCACGGTGGTCATCTGCGGCATGATCAGCATTTTCACGAATGTGGATACAGGTATTTTCAATACAATCCGTAATTTCTTTGGACTGGAATCCGTTGATTTCCTTTCTAAAGCGAAGTGGTTCAAATCCATCTATGTCTGGACGGGCGTATGGCAGGGGATGGGCTGGAGTTCCATCATATACATATCGGCTCTGTCAGGTGTGGATTACGAACTGCATGAGGCGGCTATCGTGGACGGCGCTACCAAAATTCAGCGTATGATTCATGTGGATCTTCCTTCCATCAAACCCACCATCATCATGCTGCTGATTCTGCAGATGGGCTCCCTGATGAGCGTCGGATTCGAGAAGGTCTATCTGTTGAAGAACACATTGAATGCCAGCGCTGCAAATGTCATATCCACTTATACCTATGAAGTCGGTCTGATCAACAGCGACTACGGATATTCTACGGCAGTGGGTCTCTTTAACGCGATAATCAATGTGTTCCTGTTGGTGACGGCAAACCAGCTGAGCAAGAGAATTGCACAAGAAAGCCTGTTTTAGGCAGGAGGAGGGAAAAGAATGAAGGCAATGGAACATGGTATGAAAGTAAAACGTTCCTACTCGGACAAAATCTTTGACGTGGTCAATATCATCGTCATGCTCATCCTGCTGGTCATCTTCACATGGCCTCTATGGTTTGTGGTCATTGCGTCTTTCAGCGATCCGAACGAGGTATGGATGGGGAACGTTCTGCTGCTGCCGAAAAAGATTACATTGATAGCTTACGAAGAGCTGCTCAATTATTCTTCCATCTGGACAGGTTACAAGAATACGATTTTCTATACAGTTGTAGGTACTCTGGTAAACCTGGTCATGACGGTGTGTGCGGCGTATCCGCTTTCCAGAAAGGATTTCGTGCCCCGCAATTTCTTAATGATTCTTTTCATGATAACCATGTATTTCAGCGGCGGGCTGATTCCCACCTATCTGGTGGTCAATAAGCTCCATCTGCTGAATACCCGCTGGGCCATGATTATCCCGGGCGCGTGCTCTATCTATAATGTTATCATCACCCGGACTTATTTTATGAACAGCATTCCTCATGAACTTCAGGAAGCGGCTACTCTGGATGGCGCGAATTCTTTCCAATATCTCATGAAAGTCGTGCTGCCTTTGTCCAAGCCCATCATGGCAGTTATCGGTCTGTACTATGCGGTAGGACACTGGAATGACTTCTACACTGCTCTGATTTACCTGAACAGTGAAAAGCTTCTTCCGCTGCAGTCTTTCCTGAGAGATCTGCTGATGCGGGCACAGACCACGATGAATGTGAATATGTCGGGAATGGATGCGGCTTCTATCGAAGCAAAGATGAAGCTGGCACAAACTCTGAAGTACAGTGTCATCATCGTGTCAACCGTGCCGGTGCTGTGCATCTATCCTTTCATCCAGAAGTATTTCGTGAAAGGTGTCATGATTGGTTCCGTAAAGGGTTGACGGAAAATGCGCAAAGATCAGTTGTATTATCTGCAGGCTTCTGGATGAAGGGATTCAGGAGCCTGTTTTGTATACAAAAAATCCGCTGCAGGCATAATGCAAGTATGTGGTTTTGTTTCCTTTCCTCCGGATAAAAAGCATTCAAGCCCTATTTTACTCCTCCGGATTTTGTGCTATATTGATAAAAAGCCCTAGCGGCGTTCGAGGACCGGTATGAATTCGATATGGCCCATCTGTTCGGCGGCCCGGAATCTTTCAGGGATGATGTGCTTTAGCGGATACGAACGGAAAATGAGGAGATGACGCCAGATTTGCCGGTGGGCGCAGTTCAGGAGGGTCTTCAGGCTGCTGCGGGGAAAAAGGCGGATCCGCAGGAGCGGCGCTCTTCTGGTTGGGGATAGCCTTGAATGAGGCTGGAGAGGTAGAGGATGATAGATTCAGGCGGACAGCCTTCAAAACTGAAAAAAGAAGAGTGGCTGAAAGAAAATCCCATTTATCAAAACACTGTTTCATGTGAGAAAAGATTCAACCCGGACTTTTCCCTGTCCCAGCTGCATTTCCACGAATTTGTGGAAGTCAGTATCATCGCGGAGGGATACGGAATCCACCGCATCTGGAACAGGATATTTGAGTGCAGAAAAGGCGACGTCTACGTCCTGAACGCGGGAGTGCCTCACGAGTATTTTGTGAAAGACGGGAAAGAAAAGCTGGTCATCCAGAATCTGCTGTTTGACGCGGAGGACTGGTTTGCGGGAGATTTGGCTGCGCCGGACAGTCCTCGTTTCTGTTATGGAATTTTTGACGAGAATCTGCTGTCCGCCTATGTGACCCTGAAAGGCCGCTCCATGGAGGCGGTGGAAAAAATCTATCAGACAATTGAGAAAGAGACCGAGGAAAAGAATCCGGAGTGGATGGAGGTCACGAAAGCGCAGCTGATGCTGCTTTTAATTACCATAAAGCGCCATCTGGAGGAATCAGCCGCTGACGGCTCTGTCTCACCGAAGGACAGGATGGTAGTGTCCACTGTGATGCGACTGGTAATAGAACGTTATTCCGATAAAGAACTGACGCTGGAGAGCATCGCATCCTCCCTGTTTATGAGCAAATCCTATTTGAGCAAGCTGTTCTGGCGGGTCACGGGAGAGCATTTTTCCGAGTATCTCCGGAGTGTACGTCTGCAGCAGGCCTGCAGACTGCTGCGGGAGACGCAGCTGACCAATGAGCAGATTGTATACGGATGCGGGCTGAAAGATGTACCGTCATTCTACCAGCTATTCAAAGCAAAGCTTTCCATGACACCCAACAGATACCGAACAGAGACAAGAAATGAAACACAATATAAAGAAAGAAGAGGAGAATATCAAATGAGCATTTTGACAGACATTTCAGGGAACCTGCAGCGCGGCAAGGCTAAGATTGTGAAGGAGCTGGTGCAGAAAGCGGTGGATGAGGGCATCCCTGTGGAGCAGATTTTGAGCGAGGGCCTGCTGGACGGCATGAGCGTGGTGGGCGAGAAGTTCAAGAACAATGAAGTGTACGTGCCTGAGGTGCTGGTAGCTGCCAGGGCCATGAACATGGGCGCGCAGATTCTGAAGCCCCTGATGGCGGAGGCGGGCGTAAAGGCTACGGGCAAGGTCTGCATCGGTACTGTCCAGGGCGACCTCCACGATATCGGCAAGAATCTGGTGAAGATGATGATGGAGGGCAAGGGACTGGAGGTTGTGGATCTGGGCACGGATGTGGCTCCTGAGACCTATGTCCAGACTGCCATTGAGCAGAATTGCCAGGTAATCTGCTGCTCCGCACTGCTGACAACCACTATGGGCGTCATGGAGGAAGTGGTAAAGAAGGCGGAGGAGGCAGGCATCCGTGACAAGGTGAAGATTATGATCGGCGGCGCGCCTGTGACGGAAGAGTACTGCCAGAAAATCGGCGCGGACAAGTATACGCCGGATGCCGCCAGCGCTGCGGATGCCGCCGTGGTCCTCTGTGCTGCCGGTTAAACCCTAAAAACAAAGAAAGAGACGGTTATTATTATATGAAGAGAGATATGCGTAAATGGCTGGAGGAGCTTCAGGCTGCCCCGGTAAAGAAAGCCATGCCGATTCTTTCCTTTCCGGCGGTGCAGCTGCTGGGAATCAGCGTGAAAGAGCTGATTTCCGACAGCGACAGGCAGGCGAAAGGCATGCAGCTGGTGGCGGAGCGGACAGATGCCGCCGCCGCGGTGAGCCTGATGGACCTTTCCGTGGAGGCGGAGTGCTTCGGCTCCCGGATTCGGGTGACCGACAAGGAAGTGCCCACTGTCACGGGAAGAATCGTGGAGGACGAGGAGGGCGCAAAGGCTCTGAAGGTTCCTGAAGTGGGGAGCGCGAGGAGCGGGCTGTATGTGGATGCTATAAAAAAAGCTGTACAGCTGATCACCGACAGGCCGGTCTTTGCCGGAGCCATCGGGCCTTTTTCCCTTGCGGCCCGTCTGCTGGATGTGACGGAGATCATGATGGAATGCTATGATGAGCCGGATATGGTGCACCTGGTGATGGAGAAAGCCACTTCTTTCCTGATTGAATACTGCAAGGCCTATAAAGCGGCAGGAGCCAACGGCATCGTCCTGGCGGAGCCGGTGACAGGCCTGCTGTCCCCCGCTCTGGCGGAGGAGTTCTCGGCGCCTTATGTGAAGCGGTTGGTGGACGCAGTGCAGGACGACTGCTTTATAGTCATCTATCATAACTGCGGGAACAATACCATTCAGATGATTGATTCCATCCTGGAGACCGGGGCGGCGGCTTATCATTTCGGAAATGCCATCGACATGGCAGAGATGATGACGCATATCCCGGCGCAGACCGTGGCCATGGGGAATGTGGATCCCGCCGGGGAGTTCTTCCAGGGGACGCCGGAGTCCGTCCGCAGCGCCACGCTGCAGGTGATGGAGAAATGCTGTTCTTACCCGAACTTCGTCATTTCCTCCGGATGTGATATCCCTCCCATGTCGAAGTGGGAGAATATCGAGGCTTTCTTCGGGGCTGTGAAAGAATATTACGAGGGTCAGGCTGACTGAGGTAAGTAGCGCCTGCGGCGGAGAGCTGCAGGCACGGAAAGAGAGAGGATTTTATGACAAACAGAGAACGGGCAATGAACATTCTGCATTTTCAGCCGGTAGACCGTTTCCCGGCGGTTCACTTCGGCTACTGGAGCGAGCTTTTGGAGGAATGGGCTGAGCAGGGCAAGATTCCAAAAGACCTGGCTGTGGATAATTATGACGGCAGCGAGAAGGACAGAGAGCTGGATAAGCTGATTGGCTGGGATTTCAACTGGAGCCAGACGACTGGTTCCAGGAACGGGCTGTTTCCCGCCTTTGAGTACAAAGTGCTGGAGACCCTGCCGGACGGCACACAGCGTGTCCAGAACAATGTGGGCCTGATTGAGCGCGTCAAGCCGGGTGTGGCGTCGATTCCCTCAGAGGATGACTATGTCCTGAAGGACAGAGAGGCCTTTGAGACTCTCTACAAGCCGAAGATGCTCTATGCGCCCGAGCGTGTGGATGTGGAGTATTATAAGCATTTCAATGAGACTCGCCCTCAGGACATCCCGGTGGGGCTGCATGTGGGAAGTCTGCTGGGGGACATCAGGAATATGGTCTCAGTGGTGGGAATGAGCTACCTGATTTATGATGAGGATGAGGAGCTGTTCGCGGATATCGTGGATACTTACGCGGAAATGCAATATCAGTGCGTAAAGACGATACTGGAGACGGGAGCGAAATTCGACTTTGCTCATTACTGGGAGGATATCTGCTTCAAGAACGGTCCCCTGATCGCGCCGGATCTGTTCGACGAGCTCTGCGCGAAGCATTATAAGAAGAGGAACGATTTGTGCCATCAGTACGGAATCGACATCATTTCCCTGGACTGTGACGGCGTGACGGAGAAGCTGCTGCCCACCTGGTTTGAGAACGGCGTGAACACCATGTTCCCCATCGAGATAGGCGTGTGGGGCGATCAGTTCGAGGCGGCCCGCAATAAATTCGGCAAGGGGATGCTGGGAGTAGGCGGCATGGACAAGACGGCTTTCCGCAAGGACAAAGCCGCGGTTGACGAGGAAATCAAACGGATGCAGCGTCTGGCGGGACTGGGAGGCTTTATTCCCTGTCCGGATCACAGGATTATGCCCGGCTCCAAGTTCGAGCTGGTGCAGTACTATGCCGAGGAAATCAAGAAAATCAAAGTATGATTCACAAGGAGACAGAATGGTTAAAAAAATAGCAGATGCTGAAATTCTGGACAATCTGGTAAAACAGGCGCTGGAGCGGGGAGCGGACAATGCCGCCGTGATCCCGGTTTCCAAAGTGGAGACGGATGCCGGTTTCCGGAGTCTGTGCGAGCAGAATACCTGCGGGAAGTACGGCAAATGCTGGACATGTCCGCCGGATGCCGGTGACATCGATATATTGATGAAGACGATACGCACCTTTGACTATGCGGTTGTCTACCAGACGATCGGAAAGCTGGAGGACAGCTACGACATAGAGGGGATGGAGGAAGCTGCCAGAAAGCACAGTATGCTGACCCGGAAGATGCGAGAGTCTGTAAGTGAGGATTCTTTTGTGCGAATTCTTCATCTGGGCGCGGGAGGATGCCATATCTGTCCTGTGTGCGCCAGAGTGGATAATCACCCTTGCCGGTTCCCGGAGATGGCTGTTTCTTCGCTGGAGGCATATGGAATTAACGTGTCCAAGCTTGCAGCGGCATGCGGTATGAAGTATATAAACGGACAGAATACCGTTACATATTTCGGGGCAGTGTTTTGTTCCTTGATGTAAGCTGAGAAGAAGTACTAATTTGCAGGTTAGCACCTTTTTTGCGGTTTGAGTTTTTGTGGGTTTGTTTAGCGGCTGGATTCGGCGGATTTGGGTAGTTGACAGGGACGGATATGACAGAGATTAGGATTAACGGGATTGTTTTTGAGGCAGGGCAGGGGACGCTGCTGGGGGATCTGGTGACCCGGGAGTGTTCCGGAGGCGGCCCGATGTTGAGTTTGCCCTGCGGTGGCCATGGACGCTGCGGGAAATGCAGAGTGGTGGCAAGGGGGGCGCTGAGTCCTCTCTCGGAAGCGGAGAGACGGCTTCTGTCTCAGGAAGAGATAGGGCGGGGCGTCCGCCTGGCCTGCTGTACCACTGTGGAGGGAGACTGCAGCATAGAACTGGTCGGACGGGATAATGGACAGATCCGCACGGTTGGAGATATGCCGGATATTGTGCTGAGACCGGCTTTTGATGCCTATGGTTTTGTGCTGGACATTGGGACTACGACTCTGGCGGCGCGTCTGTATGATGTTAAGGGAACGCTGCTGGCAGAGGGGAGCAGACTGAATCCCCAGGCCGGGTGGGGAGCCGATGTGATTTCCCGCATTGAAGCTGATTTAAGGGGCGAGGGCGGGAAGCTGACGCAGGCAATCTGCAAGGCAGTGGACGGACTGGTGGAGGAGCTGGCTGCGAAGGCACGGATAGGGCAAAAGGAGATTGACGGGCTGGTAATCACGGGAAATACCGTGATGCTGCACCTGCTCACCGGCACATCCACGGAACCTTTGTCCCATGCCCCCTTTGCCGCGCAGCGTCTGTTCGGAGAGACTGTGACGGCGGAAAAAACGGGGCTTATATCGGTGCTTCCGCAGACGGAAGTATATCTGGCTCCCTGCGCGGCGGCTTTTGTGGGGGCGGATCTCATCACGGCGCTTCTGGCCGGAGGCCTTTGCGATACTGGGGATACGAAGCTTCTGGCGGATATCGGTACCAACGGAGAGATGGCCCTATGGCATGGGGAAGAGCTATATTGCTGTTCCACGGCTGCGGGGCCGGCTTTCGAGGGCGCGGGAATCTCCATGGGGATGGGCGGGAGCAAGGGGGCCATCGACAGGGTGGCTGTCAGGGACGGAAAGCTGGCCGTCCATGTCATCGGGGACGCGGAGCCGGTGGGCATCTGCGGCAGCGGTGTGGTGGACGCAGTGGCCTGTCTGCTGGAAACCGGCCAGATGGACGATACCGGATATATCGAGGAGGAGTCGGCGGTAATCAGCGAACCGGTCATTTTTGCACAGAATGACGTAAGGATGGTGCAGTTGGCCAAAAGCGCCATCCATGCCGGAATCCGAACTCTGCTGCATTCCGCGAATCTGGAATGCGGGGATGTCCGGGCGCTTTTGATCGCGGGGGGCTTCGGCAGTTTCCTGGATGTGGAGAATGCGGCGAAAATCGGCCTCTTTCCGGAGGAAATGCTGCCCTGCATCCGTGTGATAGGAAATGCGGCGCTGAGCGGTGCGTCCATGCTGCTGTTGAACAAAGAATACAGAGGTGCCTGTGAAAAGTACGCCGCACAGGCGAAGATAGTGGAGCTGTCGACCAATCCGTTTTTCGCAGACGAATATATGGAGAGGATGCTGTTTTGAAGAACGGATAAAACCGCGCTGCGGAGGAGCTTGCTTTGAAGATTTGAAGAATTTGTCCTGAGGAAGTTGTTTTGAGGAGCTTTATGGCTGCGGCAAGAGTTTTGATTGCTATGGAAAATGGTGTCCTGGAAAGGACACTTTGAAATGGAAGACAGGAGGGTAACGATATGTTATATCCAAGAAAAGTAGAAAAGGCACTGGATAAGGAACTGTTCCGGAACCCGTCCAGCGAGTACCGGGGCACCCCGTTCTGGGCCTGGAACTGCAAGGTGACGAAGAAGCAGATCGCGGAGCAGACCGAAGACCTGCGCCAGATGGGCATGGGCGGCGCCCACATCCACAGCCGCACCGGCATGAATATCCCGTTCATGAGCGAGGAGTTTCTCGATTTGGTTTCCTATGCTCACGACCAGTTCGCGGAGAAAGAGATGCTGACCTGGCTTTATGATGAGGACCGCTGGCCCTCAGGCTTTGGCGGAGGCCTTGTGACCTGCCATGAGGAGTACAGGCAGCGCTGTCTGGTGTTTTCCTCCGAGCCCATCGAAGACGGATTTCCGAAAGATAAGGGAGAGTCCATCTCCTCTGCCAGGGCTATACGAAACGATTCCCGGAAGTTCCTGATGTGTTATGGAGTGCAGCTGAACGAAAAAGGGAACATGACGGATTATCGGGTCCTTGCAGACGGCGAAGCGATTCCGGAGGGCTACGCGCCCTGGTATGCTTATCTGGAGGTGTCAGGCGACAGCGCCTGGTTCAACAATCAGGCCTATGTCAACACGCTGGATCCAAAGGCCATGGCCTTTTTCCTGGACACGGTTCATGAGAAATATGCCGGAAAGCTGGGGGATTCTTTCGGCAAGGATATTCCCTCGATTTTCACCGATGAGCCGCAGTTCGTGCACAAGAGCCGTCTGGGCAGGGCGGATGACAAGCAGGCCCGGTTCATCCCCTACACGGATGATTTCGAGGAGAGCTACAGGGCTGCTTATGGGGAATCTTTCCTGGAGCATCTGCCGGAGGTATTCTGGGAGATGGAAGGGAAGCCCGTGTCCGTGACCAGATACCATTACCATGACCACATCGCGGAGCGCTTCTCCCAGGCTTTTGCGGATCAGATTGGAAACTGGTGCGAAGCCCACGGTTTTGCCCTCACCGGCCATATGATGGAGGAGCCCACCCTGAGGAGCCAGACTGCCGCCCTGGGAGAGGCCATGCGTTCCTACCGCAGCTTCCAGCTGCCGGGAATCGATATGCTCTGCGACAGCAGGGAGCTGACCACGGCGAAGCAGACCCAGAGCGCGGTGCATCAGTATGCCAGAGAGGGCATGCTCAGCGAGCTTTACGGCGTCACCAACTGGGATTTCGACTTCAGGAACCACAAACTGGGCGGAGACTGGCAGGCGGCGCTGGGCGTCACCATCCGCGTCCATCATCTGACATGGGTGTCCATGGAGGGCGAGGCAAAGCGCGATTATCCCGCCTGCATCGGCTATCAGTCCCCCTGGTACCGGAAATATAAGAAAATCGAGGACTATTTCTCCAGGCTCAACACTGCCCTGGTGAGAGGCACGCCTTTCGTCAAAATCGGCGTCATACATCCGATTGAGTCCTACTGGCTGAAATGGGGCAATGAGGAGACCACGGGAGCGGAGCGGGAAGAGATGGACAAGGCGTTCTCCGACCTGACCTCCTGGCTGCTCTACGGCCTGCTGGATTTCGACTTTATCTCCGAGTCTCTGCTGGAGGAGCAGGAGGATAATGGGAAAGGTTTCGGCGTGGGCGCCATGAGCTATGACGTGGTAGTAGTGCCTGATTGCCTGACCCTCAGAAAAAATACGGTAGAGCGTTTGAAAAAGTTCGCTGAAAAAGGCGGGAAGATATTCTATCTGGGACATGTGCCGGAGTACATCGACGCTCTGCCCGCCCCGGACGACGCGCTGGCACAGACAGGAACTGTCCTGCCTTTCACCAAGCAGGCTGTCCGCGAGGCGCTGGAGCCTTACCGCACGGTAAGCGTCCGCGACAGGAGAGGGATGAAGTCCACGAACCTGCTGAGCCAGCAGCGCCAGGACGGGGAGAACCGCTGGCTGTTCCTGGCCCATTCCGAGAGACCCGCCAATCCGGACGACGTGACGGCGGAATATTGGACCATCCGTGTGCCCGGAAACTGGACCGTGGAGCTGTATGATGCCATGGAGGGCACCATATCTCCTGTAGCCGTGCACTATGGGGCGGACAGGACCCAGTGGGAGGTGACCTCCTATGCACAGGACTCCTTCCTCTACTGCCTGAAGCCGGGACGTGCAGAGGAAAGCGCGGCACCAGATTCTGAGAGCGCTGCTGTCTGTCAGGCGGCCGCTACGCCGGAGCTGGCAGACTTCGTGCTGGAAGAGCCCAATGTCCTGGTGCTTGATATGGCGGAGTACAAGATGGATGACGGAGAATGGAAAGAAAAAGAGGAAATCCTGCGCCTGGATAATAACTTCCGCAGAGAAGCCGGCTATCCCATGCGGGAAGATGCCTATGCGCAGCCCTGGATTTACGGCGAGCGCAGCTTTGAACATAAAGTGTCGCTGAGATTTACCATCTCCTCTGATATTGAACTGGATCAGGTTGAACTGGCTCTGGAAAACGAGGAAATCACCGAGCTGATCTGGAACGGTGAAAAGGTTGAGCATAAGGTCAGCGGATACTATACGGACAGGGAATTCCACAAGGTGGTTCTGCCCGGCCTGAAAAAGGGAGAGAACGTGCTGGAGGCCAGACTGCCCTACCATATGAGCGTGAATGTGGAAGCCATGTTCCTGCTGGGACAGTTCGGGGTCAATGTAAAGGGCAGCACGGCAGTCATCACGGAACTTCCTGAGAAACTTGGTTTTGGAGACATCTGCTCCCAGGGCCTGCCTTTCTATGGCGGAAATGTGGTCTATCGTGTGCCTGTGGAGCTGGCTGGGGACGGCGAGCTTTCCGTGCAGGTACCCAGATTCCGCAATCCTCTGATTGAGGTAGTGCTGGACGGAGAGGAGGGGCGTTCCAGAGATCTGTTCAAGAGTCCTTATCGTGTGAATTTCGGCCAGGTCAAGAAAGGAAAGCATGTGATAGAGCTCCGCGCTTACGGCAACCGGAGGAATACCTTCGGCCAGCTGCACAACTGCAGCGGATTCGTCAGCTGGTGCGGCCCCAATGCATGGCGTACTACCGGTGAGAACTGGGCCTATGAGTACCAGTTGACTCCGACAGGCATCCTGGTCAGTCCCCGGGTGGAAGTTGCTGTAGAAACAAAGTAATATAATCGGAATATCGCACAAATCATCTAAGCAAAGAAAAGCTGCCGCATCGTTCTGGTGCGGCAGCTTTTTTCTGAAAAACAAATCTGTAAATTCAGGCAGATTTATCTCCCCAGAGCCGTCTTCTGCGCAACTTCCGTCTTCTTCTCATAGCAGGCAAATGCATTGTCCACCAGCTTCTTGTCTGGCTTTGGCGTGAACAGGCTCACCACCGGCACGATGACAAGCCCCGCCAGCATGGCGATGGCCCCGCAGTTGATAGGGGACTGCATGATGACCGGGAAAGAGGGCCGGAAGAAGATATTGGCCACCATCAGCACGGAACTGAAGAAGAAGCAGACCCAGCAGGAGGCTTTCGTCACTTTTTTGGAGTACAGAGAGTACAGGAAAGGCGCCAGGAAAGAACCGGCTAACGCCCCCCAGGACACGCCCATCAGCTGGGCGATGAAAGTCACGGAGCTCTTGTACTGAATCAGGGCCAGAATAGATGAAATCGCAATGAACACCACAATCAATATCCGCATGCTGAGCACCTGCTTTTTGTCGTCCATCTTCTGAAAGCAGACCTCTTTCAGGAAATCGATCGTCAGGGTAGAGCTGGAGGCCATGACCAATGAAGACAGGGTTGACATAGAAGCGGACAGCACCAGAATCACCACCAGCGCGATCAGCAGGGGCGACAGGCCGGAAAGCATGGTAGGGATGATGGAATCGAAGCCATTAGCCGCCACGTCGATTTGGTCCGAGAACAATCTGCCGAAGCCGCCCAGGAAATAGCAGCCCCCGGCCACCACCAGCGCGAACAGGGTGGAAATGATGGTCCCTTTTTTGATGGACTCCTCATTTTTGATGGCATAGAATTTCTGCACCATCTGGGGCAGGCCCCAGGTGCCGAGGGAGGTCAGGATTACCACGAACAGCAGATTTAAGGGATCCGGGCCGAAAAAGGACGCAAAGGTGCCCGGGGTAGTAGCCACGGTTTCATCGGTAATCCTCGCCAGGCCGTCCAGAGCCGCCATGAACCCGCCCTTGCTCTTCAGCACGGCTGCGATGATCGTAGTGATGCCGCCCAGCATGATGATTCCCTGAATGAAATCGTTGATGGCGGTGGCCATGTATCCTCCCGCGATGACATAGATTGCCGTCAGCACCGCCATCAGGATGATGCAGACGGAGTAATCGATGTTGAAAGCCATGCCGAACAGCCGGGAGAGGCCATTGTACAGGGAGGCGGTGTAGGGAATCAGGAAGATGAAGATGATGACGGATGCGCCGATCTTCAGGGGACGGCTGCCGAAGCGCTCCCCGAAGAACTGGGGCATGGTGGCAGAGTCCAGGTGCTGGGTCATGATGCGGGTCCTGCGTCCCAATACCGCCCAGGCCAGCAAAGAGCCGATGATGGCGTTTCCGATTCCCGCCCAGGTGGCGGCGATGCCGTATTTCCAGCCGAACTGCCCGGCATAGCCCACGAAGACCACCGCCGAGAAATAGGAGGTGCCGTAGGCGAAAGCGGTGAGCCAGGGGCCTACGGAGCGCCCGCCAAGAACGAAGCCGTTCACGTCCGTGGCATGCTTGCGGCAGTAGATGCCGATGGCAATCAGTACCGCGAAATAGAGAATCAGTAGAATGAGTTTCATGTTTTCTCTTCTCCTTTGCCAATTTAAAGTGTTAAAGCAACTATAGCACAGATTGCCGCATTATGCAATTGTTTCTTTTCCGAAATGGAATGTTTCCGTCGGATAATGTCATATGTGGATGTTGACAGTTCATTTTTAAGACTATAGAATGGAAGAAGAGCCTTCCAATGGAGATGGGATACAAGAAAGATACAATTATAGGTTTTCATATATTCAGAATATGTTATAACGAAATTCAGACAGAAGTGAGGGATATTATGCTGAAGATACTGATTGCAGAGGACGAGGAGCCTATCGCAAATCTGATAAGGATGAATCTGCGTCGGGCAGGCTACGCCTGCGTATGGGCCCCTGACGGAGAGAAAGCGGCGGATCTGATGGACGAGGAGAAGTTCGATCTTGTACTGCTGGACGTCATGCTGCCCGGCATCAATGGTTATGAACTGATGGAATATGCGAGGAGCCTGGAGTTGCCGGTGATTTTCCTGACAGCTCTGGGCAGCACGGAGAATAAGGTAAAAGGGCTGAAAATGGGGGCTGACGACTATCTGACCAAGCCCTTTGAAATCGTGGAGCTCCTGGCCAGGGTGGAGGCCGTTCTGCGCAGATACCACAAGACGGAGACGCTTCTGACGGTATTCGACGTGGTGATTGACACGGCGTCACGCTCTGTGACCCGCAACGGGGAGCCCGTGCTCCTCACCATGAAAGAGTTCGAGCTTCTGCTGCTGCTTGCCAGGAACCGCAATATCGCCCTGTACAGGGAGACCATTTACGAGACCATCTGGGGAGGCGAGTACATGGGGCAGAGCAGGACCGTGGATCTCCATATCCAGAGATTGAAGAAGAAGCTGAACTGGGACAATGAGATTACGGCGGTCTACAAGGTGGGATACCGTCTGGAGGGAGAAGAAAAAATAGCAAAGTAGAGGATTAGGGATACATGAGATTCGCAGATAAACTGTTCCTGGCCATGACCGCGCTGCTCACACTGATGTTCGCTCTCTTCGGGACATGGATGCTCTCCGCGGATTTTTCCCAGCTTCTGGACAAGGAAATCGAACAGGGAAATAATGACATCCGCACTTTTCACTATCTGTTCGAGATGGGGTACCAGTCCACGGAGGAATTCGGGGAGGACTATGCCATCAGTAAGACCCTGAGCAGCATTGTGGCCAGCGTGGAGCGGGACGGGCGGCATATGTTCGTGATAAGGGAGAACGGTGAACGCTTTTACGGAGGCGACTATCTGGAGAACATGGGCTTTACGGATGTGCTGGACAGCCTGATAATGACCCTTGAGGCTCCCGGTTCCGCCGGTTACAGCAGCCGGAATATCGCCGTCCGGCAGATTGGCAGTACCTACTATCTGTTCGCGGTCACCATGTCGGGCGTAGCCGAGAGCAATGTGTATCTGGCCATGTGCAGGGATCTGACAGAAATCTATGATGCCAGGAGCAGCCTTCTCTCCCGGTATCGCATTGCGCTTCTGTGCCTGCTGTCCGCGGGCGGCATCTGGGTATACTTTCTCTCTCGCTATATCACAAGACCGATTCGAAGCCTGGGAAGAATGGCGAGCAGGATTGCCGATGGAGACTACATTCTGCGGTCCCAGAACAAAAGCAGGGATGAGATTGGAGAGCTTGCCCGGGACTTCAACCGGATGGCAGACCGCCTGGTGGAGGAGATGCAGGTCAAAGTGCTGGAAGCAAAGCAAAAGGAAGATTTCACTGCCGCTTTTGCCCATGAGTTGAAGACGCCGTTGACTTCTATTATCGGCTACGCGGACATGCTCAACTCCCTGGAGTTGACAGAGGAGGAGCGCCATGACGCCTATTTCTATATCTATAGCCAGGGGAAGCGGCTGGAGAGCCTGTCCCACAAGCTGCTGGAACTGGTGAGCATGGACAAGAATCCCCTGACATTCCGGACGGTGTCCACAAAGGAGCTGGAGCAGAATCTGCGCATTACCATGCGGCCTATCTGGAAGCAGCGGGGTGTCCGGGGAAGAGTGAATCTGGAAAAGGCTATCATCCAGGGGGATGCGGAACTTCTGTTGTCCTTGCTCTACAACCTGATGGACAATGCGGTAAAGGCTCTGGACAAGGGGGATCTGAGCTTCATGCTGATGAAAGGAGTCTGTCTGACGGGGGCTTATGAGATAAAGGTAGTGGACAATGGAAGAGGGATTCCCGCGGAGGAAATCAGCCGCATCACGGAGGCGTTCTACATGGTGGACAAGTCCCGCTCCAGAAAGGAAGGGGGAGCGGGCATCGGGATGGCGCTGTGCCAGAAAATCATCCAGCTCCACAAAGGCACCATGGAGGTGGAGAGCAGGCTGGGCGAGGGGACGGTAATCAAGATTACTTTTCCCAGAAAGGAAAGTTCTGTGAAAGGGGAAGGCTATGGCGGATAACGTAAAGCGGAGAGGCATCATCCTGTCGGCGCTCGCGGCGCTGATAGTAGCGGCTTTTTTTGCGCCGCAGATACTGTTCCAGGTGCAGGATGCCATCCTGTGCAGGGATACTGTGCTGGAACAGCAGGAAAGCATGAACGTGGAGGCGCTGAGCACTACATATGAACATTCCCTGGCGGCGAGGATGCAAAATTACGCGGAAGGGCTGGCGGCAGGCAATACATTTTATATTGCATCCCAGGAGCTTGAGTCGATGGATGAAGTGAAGGAATTTATATATTCAAGTCAGTGCATCTATGGGGAAATCATCAGCAATTTTATCAATACCGGGCTGCTGCCCGCCTCTATCTGGGAGATGGGCTATGTCATAGAAGATTGTAAGCAGTATGTCATTTATAGCGATGATTTTACAAAGGGCATGAATTTTATCCTCTGGTACGTGGAGATGCGGGATGACAACGGACCTGTGCTTAAGATTCTGGCAGACGCGGAGGACGGCACGATATACGCGCTCAAAACAGAAGAAAACCTGCAGGGCGCTTCGGCGAATCCGAACACTGATATGGGACGGAGCTACATCAATGAGATTTTCTGGAGCGATGCTGTGGCAACCGAGATGTGGGGGTTTTTTGCCATAAACTATGAAGTCATGAACGAGTCCGAGGAGAAGGACTTTGAAATCATGGTGGGGGAGTACGGATGGTCCGGGGACGGCCTGATGAACGGAGAGAACTCCGCTGCATACAGCGAGCAGCCCGGGATTGTAACGGATGCGGACTACATAAAGAAGAGGCAGGCGGAGGCGAGGGAAATAATCAGTCTTCATGAGGAGTGGAGTGATATCCAGGAAATGGTCCAGTATCATATGTGGGGCGAGGATTCCATGTTTTTCCTGCTGCCCTACGAGGACGCGAAAGTGGAGGTCGTCATGAAAATTCCGGGCACCGAGAAGCCGTCCGCATATATATACGGAATTCCGGACATTGTTGTGGGGATACGCCAGATTTATGAAATGATTCCGGAATTTGCATAAATCATTCCTTGTACCAATATATTTAGAAAAACGGTATGGTCACATGAGGTTTTTGTGGATATAAGGTATGGGATTCTTGGCAGTATGCCGGTAGAGAATATTTTCCTGGGGGGAAGCGCCCTTGGAAATGCCATCGGCGATATCATTGCCTGGCTGGACGATCTGGTCTGGGGGCCCTGGATGCTGGCGCTGCTGCTGGGCTGCGGATGCTATCTGATGATTCGGATGGACTTTTTTCCCATCAGGAATCTGAAATTCGCGCTGAGATGCGCCCTGGGAATAGAATGGAAAGACAGGAAGAACCGTGGCGGAACAGCTGGAGCAGGGCCGGACGTTTCCGGCACAGGGGCGGCAAAACGTCCGGCAGGAGAAAGATTGCAGGGCAAAAGCGCATCCGGAAAAGCAGGGAAGATTTCCTCCTTGTCGTCCCTGACGACGGAACTTGCCACCACCCTCGGCATCGGGAATATCGTAGGGGTGGCCACGGCCATGACGCTGGGCGGGCCGGGGGCGCTGTTCTGGATGGTGGCAACCAGCATCGTGGGGCTTGCCACCAAGCTGGCGGAGAGTATGTTGGCAGTGAAGTACAGGGGCAGGAATGACAGGGGTGAGATTGCGGGAGGCCCTATGTACACCTGCCTGCATGGATTCCCCAACAGGAAGATTGGCAGGATGCTGGGTTTCCTGTTCGCACTGTTCGCAGTGACGGCTTCTTTCGGCATGGGAAATATGACCCAGTCCAATTCCATCGCGGATGCCCTGTGGGTTGCTTTCGCTGTGCCAAAGGCGAAGACAGGGCTTATTTTGACAGTCCTGACAGTTCTGGTGGTAATCGGCGGCATCGGTGTCATAGGAAAAGTGACTCAGGTGCTGGTTCCCTTTATGGGAGTTTTTTATTTATGCGGGGCTTTTGCGGTGATACTGGTGCACTGGCGGAATGTGCCCATGGCGGTGGGAGGAATCATGACGGCGGCCTTTTGCCCGGAGGCGGTGTCCGGCGGCATCTTCGGCAGCGTCACAGTGTCAGCTTTCCAGTCCCTGCGATGGGGCGTTTCCAGAGGAATCTTCTCCAACGAGGCAGGAATCGGCGCTTCCGGCATCACTGCTGCGGCAGCGGATACGGACGACTACATAAAACAGGGCTGTATCAGCATGACAGGCGTATTCCTGGATACGGTAGTGGTATGTACGATTACAGGGCTTGCTTTCGCGGTGTCGGGAATGCTGGGGAGTATGGACGTAAATGGGAATCCTTTGACTGGCACGGCCATGACGCTGGCGGCTTTTGGCACCGTTCTTGGGGAATGGGGCGGCAGCTTTGTCAGCATCTGCATCGCGCTGTTCGCCTTTGCCACCGTAATCGGCTGGGCCTATCAGGGGGAGAAAGCTTTTGAGTTCCTGTTAGGCGGAAAGACCAGATATAATCTATGGTATCGCTTTGCCTATGGGCTTGCGGTTTTTCTCGGATGTATCTGCCCTCTGGAGACCGTGTGGAATTTTTCGGATATCTGTAACGGACTGATGGCGGTGCCGAACCTGATCTGCGTGCTGGCGCTGTCGGGGAGGGCCTGTCGGGAGATACGGGAGTATCCGGTGCCGGGGGCAGTGCGGAAACCGGGCGATTCTCGGTAGATCGGCGCGAAAGTTGTATCTGTCTAATGTACCTGATTGGACGACTATTAATTGGATAAGTGTGTCACATAGTTTCCGATTAAAAAAGAATTGTGGTTCATTCAGATTCGTGGTATGATGAAAGCCAGATAACGCAGAAAGGCGGGAATCCGCGGCGGCGCAGGAATCCGCAGCAATACATACGCCCGCAGAAAAGAGAGGTCAACAGAACATGTCAAAGACAATCGATTACTTTTTGCAGTACGCTAAAATCGACACTCAGTCCGATGAGACGACCGGAACATCGCCCAGCACGGCGAAACAGCATGACCTGGCAAAGCTCCTGGCAGGACAGCTTAAGGACATAGGGGCCACGGAAATCACCTACGACAGGGAGCACTGCTACGTATACGCCACTGTCCCCGCGTCAGAGGGCTGCGAGGATGCTCCGGTGCTGGGGTTGATAGCCCATATGGACACCTCTCCTGCAGTGTCCAACGCAGGCACGAAGCCCCGAATCGTGGAAAATTATGACGGCGGGGACATCGTTCTGAACGAGGCAGAGAACATCATTTTCCGGCGGGCTGACTTCCCGGAGATGGCAGAGTATGTGGGCCATGACCTGATTGTGACGGACGGCACTACGCTCCTTGGCGGGGACGATAAATGCGGCATCGCAGAGATCATGGCAGCCAGCGAATACCTGCTGCAGCATCCGGAAGTGAAGCACGGCAAGCTGCGCATCGGCTTCACGCCGGACGAGGAGATTGGAGAGGGCACCAGACACTTTGATGTGGAGCTGTTCGGCGCGGATTTCGCCTATACCGTGGACGGCGGCGGATTCGGGGGACTGCAGGCGGAGACTTTCAATGCGGCAGGTGCGAAGCTGACTGTGAACGGACGCAGCGTCCATCCCGGCGGGGCCAAGGGAAGGATGGTCAATTCCATGCTGATAGCCTTTGAGTTCCAAAGCCTCCTCCCTGTGTTCCAGAATCCTATGTATACAGCGGGACGGGAGGGCTTCTTCCATTTGGATGGCATCCATGGAAATGTGGATCAGACAGTATCGGATTATATCATCCGCGACCATGACAGGAAGTTGTTCGAGCAGAAGAAACAGGTCTTCATGCAGTGCGCGGATTTCCTGAATCAGAAATACGGCGAGGGAACCGTGGAAGTGGAGATGCAGGACAGCTATTACAATATGTGGGAAGTGCTGGAACCCCATATGCATCTGATTGAGAATGCTTCTGAGGCCATCAGGGAGCTGGGCGGCGAACCGGTGGTGAGCCCTATCCGGGGCGGTACGGACGGCGCCAGGCTTTCTTTTCTGGGACTGCCCTGTCCGAACCTTTGCAACGGCGCAGGCAATGGCCACAGCCGCTTCGAGTTCGCCAGTGTGCAGTATATGGAAAAGTCAACGGAGCTGCTTCTGAAGCTGGCGGTGAAGTATGCTTCATTTCGTATCTGACCACAAGGAAATATCCGGCAAGGGAAAACGATGAAATGAAGCGGGAGGATTGAACCAGAAGAGATATGCTGCATTTGGCCATATGTGACGATGACAAAAGGTTCCTGAAATATCTGGCCGGGGAGGTGGAATGCTGGGCAATGGAAGGAGGGCATTCCATGGAAGGAGGGCATTCGGCGGCGGGGAGGATGTGCAGCGTGGAGCTGTATCCCGGCGCGGATGCCTTTCTGTTCGCGTAGGAAGAACGGAAAAGTACGGATATCCTCCTCCTGGACATTGAGATGCCGGGAACGGATGGGATAGCGCTGGCGAAGAAGCTCAGGCAGATGGGTGATTCTGTCAGCATCATCTTTGTGACAGGCAATCCGGACTTCGCGCTGGAGGGGTACGATCTGGAGGCCGTGTCCTATATCTTGAAGCCTGTGAAAAGACAGCGCCTGTGGGCAGCCCTCAGCCGGGCCAGGGAGCGTGTTGCCCACAGGAAGTCGATTATCGTGGCGCTTTTCGGCGGGGAGGTGGAGAAGGTGTACCTGTCGGACATCTGCTGCCTGGAAAGTGACGGACACGACTGTATCCTCTGGAAAAGTGATGGAGGGAAACTAGTCTGTAAATCCGGGATTCGGCAGCTGGAACAGGAACTAATGGAAACAGGGCATTCCTTTTTCAAACCCCACAGGTCTTACTGCATCAGCCTGGAGCATGTGGAGAGAATCGGGAAAAAAGAGATTAGGATGGATAACCGGATGACAGTCCCCATTGCCAGAGGGAAGTGGGAGGAGCTGAACCGGGCTTATATGGAGTATTTTCGCAGGCAGAGCTTTTGAACCTGGCAAAAAGGCAAGGCATGGGAGAGGAAAGCGGTATGCTGAGACTTGGAGTCTGGCTGATATGGCTGGCATTATATCAATATTATATAGAACAGATCTGCGATTTGGAAAAAGGAAAGATAAAGCGAATCGCAGTGTGGGGAATCACAGGAGGAACGGCCCTGGCCGTAGGGATAGTGAGTTTGGTAATGTCAGGTCTCAGCAGGCCCGTTGGAAAGTGGCTGATACTTGCGGGCTGGCTGTTGATAATGCTGGTTCTCTTTCTGTATGTGCTGTTTTACGATGCGGCTCCGCTTTGTCAGCAATGGTGGAAGGCGCTGGCTCCGGGATTCGTGCTCGTGCCGGGGGCATTTGCGGAGAATCCGGTTTCAATAGTGCTGGCAAATGGGGCTATTACAGTATTTTTTCTGCTGATGCCGGCATACGCAAGTGGACGAAAGGATTTTTATGCAAAAGGAGCTTCCCTGGCGGACATTGCCGTCTACGGCATCATAAGCCTGTACCTGTGGAAAATCAGAGAGACGGCTGATACCGGGATGCTGCTTGGTTTCCTGGCGGTGGAACTGCTCCTGTTCCTGTCTCTGGAGGGGACATTTTCTGCTTACCGACAGGGGTTTCAAGTCCAGACGGAGCGTTTCCAGAGGGATATCCTGAGCCATCAGTATGAAGAAGTAAAAGAAATCTACCTGAACATGCGGGGCTGGCGGCATGACTACCACAACCATCTCCAGGTGATGAAGGCCCAGATTGCCGCGGGGCAGATGGAAGAGATGAAAGGGTATCTGGATGAGCTGGAGCAGAGCCTGGAGGATGTGGACACTTTTGTAAAGTCCGGCAACCTGATGGCAGATGCCATCCTGAACAGCAAGCTGTCCCTCGCTGAAAAAAGGGAATCCCTGTGAACTGCAAGGCCATTCTGCCCCGGGAGCTGTCAATAGAGGACGTGGATCTCTGCGTCCTGCTGGGGAACCTGTTGGACAATGCCCTGGAGGCCTGTGAAAAGATTCCGGAGGACCAGCGATTCCTGCGCATCTACATGGTGGTGAACCAATCCCAGCTCTATGTCTCCATTCAGAATTCCGCCAGGGAAGAACTGGACTTCAACGAGAGGAACTACATCTCCACCAAGCGCGGGAACCATGGGCTTGGCATGAAGCGTGTCAAGGCGCTGGCGGACAAGTACGAGGGATACCTGACCCTGGCCAATGAACCGGGCATCTTCGCGGCGGAGGTGACTCTGCCCCTGTAAGAGCGCAGCACCAGATTCTCACGCGAATCGCCTGCGCCGTTTGCGGCATT
The DNA here is from genome assembly GCF_943193215.1 of Acetatifactor aquisgranensis. Classification (NCBI taxonomy): domain Bacteria; kingdom Bacillati; phylum Bacillota; class Clostridia; order Lachnospirales; family Lachnospiraceae; genus Acetatifactor; species Acetatifactor aquisgranensis. The sequence goes on from NZ_CALPDH010000018.1 coordinate 74,919, forward strand.
TTCAGCCACGTTGGCAGCTATGGTGACATAGAAGAAACTTCCTGTACATTTCACGCTTCAAAATGAACATTTCGTGCGGAAATCCTCAAAGGGATGTTCCTGTTCCGGAATCTGCTGAGCACAGATTTCTTCGAAGCCTGCCTGACAGCGGATTTCCAGGAACTGGAGAGCACGGACAGCAGAAGCTGGAAGGTGCCGGGGGAACATCTATTATGGCGGCTAGACAGGAATCGAAGCGTATCTCCAGGGGATTGAAAAAGCCTCCATCGCGCTGGTGAGCCTGATTGTCTATTCCGTCATTATCGGCAGAATGAATTTCTGGCTGCTTCTGCTCCTGGCGGCGGTGACAGGGGGAAGCCTGACAGCCAATGTCCACGCCAACCGCAGGGGCGCCAGACATGAGGAGCAATATATCAAGGCCAGCCAGGGATTCGAGTATCTGAAACGGGAAGTCCTGGCTCCTGCAAACGGCAAGGACATCCGGATTTACCACATGTGGGGATGGTTTCAGGAAGAATTCAGGAAAATGACGGAATCGTTGGCCTAAAGGGCTCTGTACAAGGACGCGCCTTTCGTGGTGCTGGATGAGCCCACTGCGGCCTTAGATCCCATCAGCGAGGCGGAAGTCTACACCGGGTTCCATGAGATGGTGAAGGACAAGACCAGCATCTACATCTCCCACCGCATGGCAAGCTGCCGGTTCTGCGATGACATTGCCGTATTCGAAGACAGACAGATAGTAGAGAGGGGCAGCCATGAGGAACTTCTGGAAAAGCAGGGGCAGTATGCAAAAATGTGGCAGGCCAAAGCAATTTTCAATCATATCACAAATGCAGGACGGGTCAATCGGGCAGTCAAACATGGTTTTTGATATAGCCCGTTTGGATTCCGTCCTCTCTTCATTGTACAATGCGTTTTTTCCGGGGAGCTTATGATTCTTTTGTCGTCGCCTGTTTACAGGGGCTTTTTCCTATGTTACAATAAATTATACAGTTAAAATTTCCGGGTAATCTGACTACATGATACCAGCCATATATGTTTAGCCAATACAGTATGGTGAGTTCTGGCGTTATGTAGTATAACTCCCTTTTCGGAATTGTGTACCCGCTGAAATTGGGTTAATAAATATACATTGCATGGAGAAATTAGGAAGAATGGGCAAAACAGTGACAGATTCGAATGAAGCGTTTATTGACAGTTTGAAGATTGAGGATGTGCCGTGGGGCAGACTGACCACCGCATACGGGCGGGCAGGGGATCTTCCGGAATACCTTGCCATACTTGGCGGGATGGAGGATCGTGAAGAGATGGAAGATGCTTTCGGGGAGATTGCAGACTGCATCGAGCATCAGGGGACATTGTGGCATTCCACACCGTTTGCGCTGATTTTCCTTGTGCGCATTTACCGGGAGGCGGAAAAGCGGGAGGGATGCGATGATGCCGACTGGCTTGTGGAGGAGCTGGAGGACTTGTTTTTCCTGATTGCCACATGCTTCCACGACTATCAGGAGCTGGCGGAAGACGAACCCCTGCCCCTGTTTGCGGACATGCTCAGGGAAGAATATCTCTGGCCGGAAGATTTCAGCGAGGAAGAGGAAGAGACCCTCTGGGCAGAAGGCCCCTATGAGGGGGATTTATTTGCAAGCATCTATCATTACTCTTATGAACTGGTGAAAGAATTTGATCAGTAGGACGATGAGATGGCCTGATCAAGGGAACAAAGATACTACAAAAAGAAAGTGATTAGTAGGACGATGAGATGGGCTTGATTAAGGGAATAAAGACACTACAAAAAGAAAGTGATTAGCAGGACGATGAGATGGCCTGATCGAGGGAACGAAGACACTACAAAAAGAAAGGTTGGATGATCAGAGATGGAACAATTTTTCGCAGATTTACAGCCCACCATTGAGAACGCGGTACGGCACGCGATGGAGAAGATTCATCGGGAAATCGGGAAGGAGCACATCTACAGTGCGGCCTTGGTCACCGACAGTGATTGCATTACCCTTTTCCTGGCAGTGAATACCGAGGAGGCCCTGGCAAGGCGGGACGAATCGGATCGAACGCCGGAGTATCTGGCGGAGTTGCGGAAGTACTGGCCCGAGGAACTGGTGAGCCGGGTGGCGGACGGCTCTTTCAGCCTGAACCGCTATATTCCCGACGAGTGGGGCTATTCAGATGGGACTGACAGTGAACTCAATCAGGTGAGCCGGCAGCTCTACGACCAGGAAGACTATGGGGAGATTTATCCTCGATATTCCGAATATTGGAAGTCCTGAATTCGAAATCACAAAGCTGATAGAAGAGTATTTGGGTAGGCAAGATCGATTTGATTTAACGGTAGAAGAATTTGAAACCATGCTTAACGCTTATTTTGTAATCGACAAAAAAGAAATAGTGGGACCGATGATACAGTATTTTTTGGTTTCTAAAAAGTAATGGACAGAGTCGGATGTATGCGAAAGGGGGCAGGACTATGGGCAGGCCTATTTCCATTGGGGCACAGAGTTTTGAATTTATTCGGAAAAACGAGTGTTTCTTTGTGGACAAAACAGATTTTATAAAAGAGTGGTGGGAGAATACGGACGCAGTCACATTGATTACCCGTCCCCGCCGTTTTGGAAAGACATTGAACCTGGACATGATGAACTGCTTTTTTTCCAGGACATACGAGGGACGGAGCGAACTGTTTGAGGGGCTGTCCATCTGGAAGGATGAGAAGTACCGAAAGCTCCAGGGAAGCTTTCCTGTCATTTTCCTGAGCTTTGCGGATATTAAGGGGCAGACCTTTGAGAAAACGAAACAGATGATTAAGTACTTACTTGAGAGATTGTACAGGGAGCATAATTATGTAAGGAACGGAAAGGGCATGGATGAAAAGGAGATGGAATTTTTCGATTCTGTTTCGTCCAGAATGCCGGATGATGTGGCTGTATTGGCGCTGAAATATCTGTCGGATTATATGGAACGTTATTATGGTCAGAAGGTCTTAATTTTCCTGGATGAATATGACACGCCGCTGCAGGAAGCCTATGTATATGGGTACTGGGAGGAATTGGTTGGTTTTATCAGGCAGATGTTCAACTCCGCTTTTAAGACCAATCCAAGTATGGAGCGGGCGATGATGACAGGCATCACCCGGGTAAGCAAAGAATCCATTTTTTCGGATTTGAATAATCTTACGGTAGTGACGACGACATCCGAGAAATACTGCACCCAGTTTGGATTTACAGAGGACGAGGTGTTCCAGGCGCTGGATCAGATGGGGATGTCGGAGCGTAAGGCGGATGTGAAGCAATGGTACGATGGCTTTACCTTTGGCAGTCAGCGGGATGTGTATAATCCATGGTCTATTACCAATTTTCTGGAGGAAAAAGAACTAAAGCCTTATTGGGCGAATTCCAGCTCCAACCGTCTGGTCAATCTGCTAATCCGGGAGGGGAACGCCCAGACCAAGACAATTATGGAGGATTTGATGAAGGGCGGTGTCCTGGAGACGGAGATTGACGAGGAAATTATTTTTGACCAGCTCCAGCGGAAATATGGGGCTGTCTGGAGCATGCTTTTGGCCAGCGGGTATCTGAAGGTAGTGGATCGAAAGTTTTCACAGGAGACAGGGGCATTCACCTACCATCTGGAATTGACTAACCGGGAAGTATATATGATGTTCCGAAATATGATCCGTGATTGGTTCAGCGGGGAGGACGTGCCATACAACGGGTTTATCAAGGCACTGCTTCTGGGGGATGTGAAGGCTATGAATCGTTTTATGAATAAGGTGGCCCTTGCCACATTCAGCTTTTTTGACACTGGCAGAAAACCATCGGAAGAAACAGAACCGGAGCGGTTCTATCATGGTTTTGTCTTAGGCTTGATGGTGGAACTGGCGGGAAGGTACCGCATCACCTCCAACCGGGAGAGCGGGTTCGGGCGCTATGATGTGATGCTGGAGCCCTGCAAAAAGGAGGATTCGGCCTTTGTGCTGGAATTCAAGGTGAGAGACCCGGAAGATGAGAAGACTTTGGCGGATACCGTGTCGGCTGCACTAGAGCAGATTGAAGAGAAAGCATATGATATGGAGCTGTTAGCCAGGGGGATTTCCCAGGAGCGGATCCGGCATTACGGATTTGCTTTTGAGGGGAAGACGGTGCTGATTGGCTGAGCAGTGAGGATGTAAGGTTTATACTGCATAACGCTGAATACTGCCTAATGTAATCATGCAATCCAACCGGTCAGCGTTATGCAGTCTGGTTTCATGGCAAGTGAAATCGTTAAGCAGTATAAATGGCGCCATGCCAGGACAGAAGGCGAAACTGTCGGGCATGGCTGTCCTCATAGGGAATCTGATGGCTCTTCAGCCAGTCCGCGGCCTTTTTGCAGGTGCTGCATTTCTGGTATTGTATGAATTGCATCTTTTTTCCTCCAATTGAGCCAAAGGGCGTGATTCGCCATGGCCAGCCTGTTTCCAAACCATTCCGGCAGCGCTTCAAGAACTTCTCTGGTATACGATGATTTTAAATCCCTGTTTTGGATTTCGATAATACGTATTTCATCTGACATGGAAAACATTGTAGTATAATTCTTAATGAAGTATCATATTCAGGACAAAATGATAAAACTGCCCTGAATGTGATTCTTCACAATTGTACCAAGACACGGGACTATTTTCCAAAGACAATGTACAAAGGAGATAAAATGGACTACAAAGTTTTCGTAGAATATGCATTTCAGAAACTGCATGAAAGAGGATGGCTTACGGAATTGATACCTTCTTCCATAACCGAAACAGATATTGCCGAATTTGAACAGGAGTACCTCATAGAGCTGCCTGTTATTTTGAAATTATACTTGATGTCATATAAACCTTCGGCGACTGACCTTGTGGGGGTGGTGTATGACGATGAGAATAAAGAAATCAAAATTGATACAATGGATTTTTATGACCTCACAGATGATATTTCCGACTGGTCAGAGAGCCTGGAATGTTTTCGGGAGGAATTTGAAGATTGCGAAACTCCTCTCCGAGAAGAAATCTATAAGAACTTGTTCCCGATTGGATATATGGACGGCTGGTATTGTTTAGATTTAAGCCAATCAGACGGCAAGGACTGTCCGGTTGTTTTTTTGGAATATGGAGGTTTTTGGGATTGCTATCGTGACTCAGATGGAATTTTACACGGTAAGTGCATCGCTTCCAGTTTTCGCACATTTTTGGAATGGTACTTTTGTGGTTCTTTGGAACATTATGCCGCCTGTATGGCCGAAGGATTCGTTATTGAATATGAAAAATGGTATTATGATTTCGGATGGAAATCCGTATTTGGGGAGGAAGATATCATGGAATTTAATGAAGATTTAGAACAATTTATTTTTGAGTTCAATGGACTGATTTTTGCCTGGGATGAAGAGCCTGGAGAAAATTATTTGGAACAGGTCAAAACATTATCTGAAAAATACAATGCACATCTAAATTTTATTGTAGAATTTATGATGCCTTATATTACGAAAGTGTTTGGTACGTTCAGTTTTGATGAGATCAAAGAAAAATTGGGCAAGCCTGTTATTGACTACGAGAATGGCCGGGTAAATTACTTTGAGCAATCATTTGATGATACACATATTTTTACATTTGAATTTTTGGATGATGAATTTGAGGATCTGCAGTATTTTTCAATAGATGGCTGAAGGGAACTGCCCATAGTGGAGAGGAATTGTAATAGTGATATGAGTGAAGAGCTGCAGAAACAATATTATCTGATTAGATTCAAGATTTTGCAGGAAACGTATTATGCTATTTGGTATACAGATGATATTGACGGGTTTCTGCTTGATAAGGACGGCATGTTAAGGTCGTTTCCGACCAAAGAGGAGGCGATGGTGTTTGCGCGGGAGGAGGGATTGCTGATTAATACGAAAGAAGATGAATTTCTTTTATCCTCAGCAATCCTTAGGAAAAAGAACATCAGAAAAATAAATTGCAGTCTTTTTTTGAATTACTGGAATCTGTTTTCAGATATAGCACATTCAATGAACTGTAAATTTATCGGTGATAGCAGGGAAGAGCATATTCGGCATATTTATGAAAAGCTGTTTTATGGATGCAATATCCTGCTAAAGGAAAATGAGGAACCTTATAGACCCAAATGGAGCAAGAAGGAAAAATGTCTGATTGCCAGTGTGATGAAAAATGGATTTAAGATTTTATCGAAAGGTCTGCACAAGAGCTGATGTTGGAAATATACAGGTCTGCGCATGTTTATTCGTAAATCTGGTATTTTATGATTTTTCAGGGGTCAGCTGCGATATACCCGTTTGGAAAGGGGGCTCAATGTAATTGATTATGAAATTGTGTGCAGATTTTCATTGTAATGGCTGGGATAATCCGTTATACTAAAACGGTCATAGTTTGGAAGCTGTGGAGGGTGAGATGCCAAAGGCTATTGTATTTGATTTAGGCGGAACCTTAATGGAATTTGCGGGAATGCCACTGAACTGGAGCGATTATTATATTGGTGGATTTGAAAAATTGAATGAACTTTTGAAATTGAATTTATCAGAAAATGATATACAAGAATCTGCGAATAAATTAAAATCATATAATCCTCGTACCAGTAAGAGAGAATATGAAATAAAGCCAGAGGTTATTTTTAATGATATTATTTCAAACTGGGGAGAAAAAACTGATACAAACAAAGTAATAGGACTATTTTTTGAAAGCTTGCGCTTAAAGGCAAATATATATGAATATTCTACAGAATTGTTAAAGAAATGTCGAAATTCGGGCTTCAAAATAGCCTGTTTAACAGATTTGCCCAATGGAATGCCTGACTATATTTTCAAACCTGCAATAGAAAATATTCTTCCCTATTTTGATTTATATGTATCATCACAAATATGTGGTGTAAGAAAGCCCAATAAAGGTGGAATATGCTACATAGCAGATGCATTTGAAATTCGGGAAGCAGAGATATTGTTTGTCGGTGATGAAGAAAAGGACTTTTTAACATCTTTGAATGCTGGATGTGATTTTGTTTATATCAATGATTTCCTAATAAATGAAAAAACACTTCATTTATAAGGACGAATTCCAGTTGAAAAATCGTCAGGTGAGTGCAAATTCAGTAATCATATGTATGAACATGCAATTATGTCAAATTTTAAGCAGTGGGAGCATTTTTCCGAAAAGGAAACAAAACAGAATGAACGCTGTGTACAGTTTTTTGGCAAGAGGTGACGGATGGTGAATATAACTCAGGATAAAATCAGAATAAGAACGATGGTTCCCGACGATTCTGCCGTTTTGCTCAAATGGATGACGGATATGCGTGTCCTGGAGTTCTATGAGGGGAGAGACAAGCGGTATACGGAAGAATTGATTTACCAGCATTTTTTTGAAGAAGATTCGGAAGATGACAATGGTGCCGCGATGAAAGTCATCCTGGAATATGAAGGGGATCCCATTGGATACGGACAGATTTATCCCATAACTGACGAAGGCTGTGAAGAATATGAATATGATAATCGGAACGAGACCGTATACGGCATGGATCAGTTCATCGGAGAGCCTGATTACTGGGACAGAGGAATCGGGACAGAATACTTGAAGCTTGTCTTACAGTTCCTGCGGGAAGAAAAACAGGCCGACGCCGTCATCATGGATCCCCACCAGGATAACGTGAGGGCGATTAAATGTTATCAGAAAGCCGGATTCCGCATCATAAAAAGCTTGCCTGAGCATGAGCTGCACGAGGGCATAATGAGAGACTGCTATCTTATGGAGTACCGCTTCAGGAACAATGACAAGAATGTTCATCCAGTCCGTTTGAGTATGGAAAATATGAGTTTCGGAGAATGACAGATGAACAATCAACTTTCATTGCGCAAAATACTCTTGTCACTTGTTGGAGATTGTTATTGTGAATGACATCTGTTTTAAAGGAAAAAGAAATATAGATTGGGACGAAGTTGAATAGTATAAGAAACATGATAAAAATGCAAAATATGGCTGGTATCGGTATGATTCCGGATTTGCAATACCAGTTTTTGATGAAAATAATGATGTTTTGCGATATAATGTATTTCATGCGGAGTTGGTGATAAGGCATTCTGAAAATGGAAAGCTGTATTTATATGATATTATAAGCATAAAAAAAGAAACGAGCACCCCGTTTGAGCATAATACTGTACGGTAAAAAACCCATCTCTTTTAAAAATTATACGACAGAAAGGAAAGAAAGTCAAGAGAAATGTATAATGAAATTAATTTTGATAAAATAGATATAAATGCAGAACCGCCTACAGAGGAACCAGCCAGGCAGTACTACTTTATAGCAAGATGCCGTAAATGGGTTCGAGATTTCGAAAAGAAAAACGGCCGTTGCCCCAGTTTTTTTACGAAAACATTCGGTTGTCAGATGAATACCGAACACGAGATTGAAAAAGCCGCTTAAACGCGGCTTTTTTGTTTAGGGTAGAAATATAAGGGCAGAGGGTTAAAACGGGCAGGACGGGGCGCAGGGGAGCGCAGACGGGGCGTTTTACACGGCGTCGTCGTCCTGATAGATAAAGCGGTTGCGAAGTCCGTTCTTGAATACAATTTCGACGGGATCCCCGTCCCTTACCGTGATATGATCCACAATCATATTGACGAAATTCTTCAGGACGAGGGCGTCAACGGACGCGGCAAAGTCTGAATAGACGATATGATCCGCACCTTGCAGACGGTAGGACAAAAGGAACGACGAAGCAGAGTTCACAAACGACAGTTCCGCCGCCGCCGAATATGATTCATCGGTCAGGGCGTCGGCGATCTTGTTATTGATACGCGTCAGTCGTTCCGTAAGTTCGGAACGGGTGGAAAGATATTCCGCTTCGGACATGGCGTCATCATCGAAAAGATACGCTTTTTTCAGACGGTCGAGGGCGCGGGACAGTCTGGCGGATTCCGCACGAAGTCCTGACAGTTCAGGCGCGTCCTTTTTATCGGAATCTGGCGGAGCGGGAATATATGTCACACCGGAGCCGGGCGCAATCGTTCCCCGGATCGCCTGATAGATAATATCAAGATCGGACGGATCAATATAGCGGATCCGCGAAAATTCGTCCCCGGATAACAATATCCGTTCCAGATCGGCGGGAGTTCCTATTTTGGCGCGGCTTTTTGTCGCCTGAACCAGATTCCGAACATAATTGAAAAAGAACGCCCCGATAATGACATCAGACGCCCCGGACGCGTCACAAGCGCGGTATGTACGCCGGGACGTACAAACATATAATGACGGCTGAAAACCGTTCAAACGCTTCTTGTCAAGGCGGCTGACCTGAAAGGACGCGCCGCAGTAGGCGCATTTTAATATCCCACCAGTAAATATATGGACGTGTTTCTTTATATGCGGGTTTTTATGAATGTCGTGTTTTTCGGCGTTGTCTTTTATGATAGCGTTCACGCGATCCCAAAGATCAGGATCCACAAGCGGGGGAAACACGCCGGGCAGATAGACGACTTCGTTTTCCGGCTTTTTCATTCCACGCGCGGATCCGCGATAGTTATATCTGTAATCGCCTTTATTCATGGGATTTTTCAGGAAATTCAGGATCGTTGTTGTCGTCCATTTACCGCCGCGCTTCGTCTGGATATCATTGTCATAACAATAATCGCGGACTTTTGCCGTCGAATGTGTTTCATCATACACGCGATAGAGAGTCCGAGCCTTTTCCAGTTCGACGGGATCGTGTTCCGGGAATTCCGTTTCGGGGTTCCATTTCCACCCGAACGGCATGCGCGCCCCGTTCCATTTCCCGGACATGGCACGGTCGAGCATTACGCCGATGACGCGTTCAGACGTCAGTTTTCGTTCCAGTTCCGCAAAAACAAGAATGATTTTCAGGACGGCTTCGCCGATTGCGGACGAAGTGTCAAACTGTTCATTTAAGGATATGAAAGTCACGCGGTATTTTTTGAATTCGTCATACATCACGGAAAAGTCAACCAGATTCCGGGATATGCGGTCAATCTTATAAACGACGACGTGGGATATTTCCCCGGCGCGGATCTTTTTCATCATGCGGAGGAACGCCGGGCGGTCGGTATTTTTGCCGGACTTCCCGGCGTCCTCAAACAGTTCTGTCTTTTCGGCGTGTAAGATATGCTTACAATATGCCGACAGTTCTTTCTTCTGGAACGGCAGGGAATCCTTGTCGATCTGATACCCGGTAGAAACGCGGGTATATAATGCAACTATTTTCTGTTCATTCATGGTTTGATTCCTTTTCAAAAAAATATCATTGTTTCAGGTTGCGCCGTTTCCTGATTCCGAAATATAGGCAGACGCCGCCGATCAGAAGTCCGACGAATCCGGTAAAAATATCGGTCGGAAAATTACCGACGCCGCCGATCAGGAACAGGACGCCGATCACGATCAGGGCGATCGAAGCCGCGCCGCCCTTTTTCTTTTCAGGAGCGGCAGCAGGGGACGGGGCAGATCCAGAATAAGCAGATCCGATAGCAGGGGACGACGTGGCAGAAGGAGGAACAGGCGCGACTTCTGGTTCCTGTTCTGCCTGACGTGTGTATATGTAAAGATCGGCAAAAAGTTCGCAGGAATCTTTTTCAACCTTTAATTTGTCGTCATCCTCATAAAGACGTTTATACTTACCGCCGCCGATCTCAACCTTTACATGGTCAAAGTCGGGAGATTTTAGCAAATTCTTTACATGACTGCAGGAGCCGCGTTTGACATACCCGATCAGAATTCCTTTAACTTCAACACGAACGGCGTTCGGATCATGTTCGTTCGTGGGTTCTGGAACAAGTGAAGCGTTGCAATCATCGAAAGAATATTCAAACACGCGATCGCCGACGTCGTATGTTTCGGAAAGTTCCTTCACGGACAACAAATAATCGTCGTTTTCATAAGCAATATCTTTCATTATGGAATCTGAATAATGAGAAACGCCCGCAACTTGAAATTTTTCTTTTTTGTAATTCATAAAAACGCATCCTTTCTTGAATATAGTTTAATATGTATCATCCAGACCGAGAGAACGAAGGAACATATTCCGTTCGCCGTCTGATAATAACCTGAAACGCATTATAATTTGACGTTCAAGCGGGGAAAGCAAAATTTCTTCGTTATCAGAAGCGGGGTTCGCGCTATCTTCCCAACCCATAAGAAAACCGGGAGAACAACGAAGAACGCGGGAAAGTGCTTCTATTTTATCAATACCCATGTTTTGAATATCGCCGCTTTCATATCTCGAAACGGTTCCTTCCGAAACGCCTAACGCCTTTGCGACTTGTTTCAAAGTTAGATTTAATTCCAGACGTCGCCGCTTTATTATCTCTTGAACACTCACAATTACACCACCTTTCATATATCAATGAACACATCAATAATATAATAAAACTTGCAAAAATGCAATAAAAACTTACGGAAAAGAAAAAAACTTGTTGACAATGCAAGTTTATGTGCTATTATACATAATATAAAGACTTGCGTATCCGCAAGAAGAAAGGAGAAAAATAACATGGTAGATATCAAAGAAATTAAAGCACAGTTGAAGCGGGCGGGAATGACACAAACGGAACTTGCAAGAAGCGTTGAAATGGATCCTTCTACACTGAACAGAAAGATCAATAATTCAGAAGGCGAAACGCTGACCGTAAAAGAAGCGACACAGATTGCGGAAACGCTAAAAATTCCGCGTGATATGCTGACAAATATTTTTTTTGCTTCAAGACTTGCGGAAACGCAAGTTACAGCATAAAAGAAAGGGGTTCAGGCTATGAAAAGAGTAGTCCATTACAAAACATCAAAAAAGACAGTAATTAACATTATGGCGTCCGGGTTGACAAGGGACGAGATCGGACAGATCGAAGAACTGATCCGGAGTATGGCAAGAAAAAGAAGCCACGGAAAACGCCCGCAGCTTCTTTATGATCTGGTTTTTAATGATTAGTCAAAATCTGGAACGTGTTCAATTTCTTCATAGTCTGTACGGAAATCAGGCATTGAGGACTTGAAGCCGGACGCGGAAAGGGCGGCGGGGATAATTTCGCCTTCATCATCGTCGGGATCAAGAATTGATAATTGAACGTATTCCATGCCGTCCGCTTCTAATTCTTTTGCAAGATTAAGTAGAGCGGAAACGGGTACAACAATATTTTCCATGAACAATACCGCCTTTCATTTTCTTTTCATCATATCACAAGGGCGGCAGCAGGACAAGAAGGAGAGGATCAAACCATGACAGCCACAGAGAAAAAACAGAGGGAATGCCTTCAGAAAATCATAAACGGCGATATCCCGGAAATGGATATTTCAATCAGATATGAAACCGAAAGCGTCAGCGGGCAGCAGACGCCGACGTGTCCGCAGGATGTATTCAGGAACGCCGTTCAGACATGGGGCAAGGAAGCACAAACGGACATGATGATCGAGGAAATGGCAGACGTCCGGATCATGCTTGCACAAATGGAAATCATATTCCAGAACGCCGGGGAAGTAGAACAGAGATTCAGGGAAAAGATCTCGCGGTTAGATCAGAGACTGCAGGAAAGACGGGGAGGGGCGGCGCATGAATAAAGAAAAGGACGTCCGGATCTGTCCGGTATGCGAAAGAGAAGTCGAACGGTCGGAAATGAATTTCACAAAGGATTGTCACGGGATCCCGTTCCGGCTTGTGTGTTGGGAATGTTACTTGAAACTTATGGAAAAAGGTTACGACGGGGAATATTACGACGAATCAGACGAACAGATCGAAGATGATTATTAAAAGGCGGGGAACATGAGCGAACAGGGGAACGGAAAGCCGTTAGAAATCGGAATATCAGTCGATCGGGCGACGGCAGAGGAAGCCCTGCGGATCCTGAACTGGTATTTTGACGAACGCCCGGATCAATATCTGATCCAGAAGCCGCGAACGGTCTATGACAGCGAGGGGAACGCCCGGACGACAGTTCGATATCTGATAAAGCAAAGAGAACAGGCAGAAAGCGAGGAATCAAACCATGATAAACAAGGCACTATTCAGCAGTAAAACGGATCAGTGGGCGACGCCGCAGGACTTTTTCGCAGAACTGGATCAGGAATTTCATTTCGATCTGGATCCATGCGCGGACGAATCAAACCACAAGACGCCGGAATATTTCACGAAAGAGCAGGACGGACTTCTTCAGGATTGGAGCGGGCGGCGCGTGTTCTGCAATCCGCCGTATGGTCGCGCGATCGCGGCATGGGTAGAAAAGGCATACAGAGAGGGGACAAAGGACGGAACGATCGTCGTTATGCTGATCCCGGCGCGGACTGACACACGGTATTTTCACGATTTTATTCTACATAGATCGGAAATCAGGTTCGTTCCGGGGCGGTTGAAGTTTGGGGGGGCGTCGCAAAGTGCGCCGTTTCCGTCTATGGTCGTAATATTCCGGGGCGCGGGTATGTAGAGCGACGACGGCAGCAGGACAGGAAAGGATCAAACCATTATGAAGGTATCTGAATTTTTGAAAAAAGTCGGGACTATCGAACGCGCGGAAATCTGGATCGAATTCAAGGCAAATAAAAAGGACACAGATCCGGATCTTGAACGCCTGACAGAGAACACGCCGGAGGAAAAGGCAGATCAGACTATCGAACGCGCGTCGGGATATACAGTTCAGGAAATAAACGTAAATGAAAACGCCGTGATAATTTCGGCGGTAAAGATCGAAAGACGTCCGCCGAAGCCAAAGCCTGAAAAGAAGCAGGACGAAAGGCGGGAGGAACAAAAACAGGCAATCGCGGAGGAATTGGAACGTCTGGATCAGGCGGTCGCGGTTCTGATAGAAACGATCGTCGCCCCGCTTCGTCGTCCAGGGCGGAGGGAGAACGGAAAGCGCGGCGGGATTCTGGCAGCATTAAAGAGCGCGCGGGCAGCAGTCCGCCGGATCCTGACGCGGATATTCAAGAGAACAGGAGCGGGCGGGATGTGAAAAATATAATTTCATGGAGTGGAGGAAAAGACAGTACTACAACCGTAATTCTTGCACACGAACACAATATAAAAATAGATCACATTATCTTTTGCGAAGTTATGTTTGACAAAAAGACAACGGGAGAAATGCCGGAAAAAATGGAATTCGTGAAAAATAAGGCGAAGCCGCTTTTTGAAGAATGGGGGTATCAGGTAGATATTTTACATTATCCAAAAACGTACATAGATATATTTTTTCAAATACGGACAAAAAGAAGTAAATGGAGCGGGAAAAGGATCGGTTTTCCTATGGCGGGAAAATGTTATATGAACGCCGCAAAACGCGAACCTATAAAGAAATTTTATAGAGAAATAGGGGAGGAATACACGGACTATGTAGGGATAGCGGTAGACGAACCGGAACGATTAGTAAAAATGAAACAAAGGAACGCCGCGAAGGGATTAAATCAGGTTTCACTATTGGAAAAGTACGGATATACGGAAGAAATGGCAATGCAAAAATGCCGCGAATACGATCTGGTTTCCCCGGTTTATAAATACTCAAAGCGTGACGGATGTTGGTTTTGCCCTAACGCGAGGAAAGATGAACTGCGGCATTTAAGAAAATACCATCCTGATTTATGGAATAAGTTGATCGAATTGGAAAAAGAAGAAAACCTTGCGGGGGAAATATGGAATACAAGAAACGGTATAAGTATGAGAGATAATGAAAGATTTTTCGCGCAAGAAGAACAGCAAATGACGATTTTTGATTTTATAAAGGGGGCGGCGGAATGAATATCGGGGAGCGTATAAAGCGATACCGGAAAGAAAAGCGGATGACACAGAAGGAAGTCGCCGATCGCGCCGGGGTTACGGCGGTATCGGTTTCAAGGTGGGAAAGCGGGACGCGGGATCCGACATTCCGGGACGTTGAAAAGATCGCGGCGGCGTTGGGCGTCACTATGGAAGAATTGACACGGGAACCAAAGCGCGGAACAGGACTTCGGAAAATTATTGACGGGAAACTATACGACACGGAATCCGCCCCGATCCTGTTCGAGTTCAGACGGAAATATCAGGATCCGTTAAATCCGTTATTTTTCGGTAAAAATATGGTTCATGTCGAATGGGAGGACGCACAGTATCTAAAAACAGAACGGGGCGCGTATTTGTATTATTGCCCGAAACGGAAAGACCTTCAGGTCGTGACGGAAAGAGAGGTCAAAGACACGATCCGGAAACTGGACGCCGACGCATATATACGGATATTCGGTCAGGTAGAGGAAGGATAAAGGAGGGAAAGCGGTTGAAAGTGGCAGTTATAGCAACAATTATTTTAGTCGTATTATTCGGCGGCGTGGCATATTTAGCCGCCGCAGGGACGCTGATTATATACGCGTTAGGGAATAACAAGGCAACAAAGGGAAAAAGAACTTTTTTCGGGATTTTGGGCGCGGTTATGTTTTGGAGCGCAATATATACAGTCGTCCAGATTATCAAAATCAAAAATGGAATCTAATTTCAAGAAAGAGAGGATCAGACAATGGGAAGCAGTTTAGTTGATTTATTCAGATCGGAAACGGAATTCGACGTCAAGGCGTCGGAAATGTACGGACTTATGAGGGAAGCCGCAAAAGCGGAATTTCTTCTGAACGCGGTTAAATGTGACGTACCGCACACATACGCCCGTCAGATTGCCACGGGCGAAAAAGAGGACGCGCCGTTCATCATGGCGGGGATTGATTTATCGCCCGTGAAAGACTGGACGCCGGGGCAGCAGGACGACGTTCAGGGGATGACAACAGAACAGGAAACGAACGCGCTAAAAGAAGCAACAAAAGAACTTGCGAAATTATCGGCAGCAGGACGGGACGTCAGGTCGGGATCCGGATCCGTCGGTATTATCAGGAAGCACGAACAGCGCGTCGAATGGATCGACATTCAGGACATTATCAGGAAAGGAAACGCGCCCGTATCACTTCCGCCCGGAACAGAAATCAATTTCACATTAAAGAACGGGGATCCGGCGTCGGTCGTCGTGGTGGGCGTGGATCATTACGAAAAAGGGGACTGCGTGTTCTGGTTCCGCCGGATCGTCGGTCGGCACTGTATGAACAGGGACGACACGAACGAAGGGCGTTTTCCTGATTCAGACATGAACGCGTATTTGAACGATGAAGTATTCGCCCTGCTGCCTGATGATTTACAGTCCGTGATCGCAGTACATAAAACAGTCCAGAAAAC
The DNA here is from genome assembly GCF_943193215.1 of Acetatifactor aquisgranensis. Taxonomy (NCBI): domain Bacteria; kingdom Bacillati; phylum Bacillota; class Clostridia; order Lachnospirales; family Lachnospiraceae; genus Acetatifactor; species Acetatifactor aquisgranensis. The sequence continues at coordinate 91,119 of NZ_CALPDH010000018.1, forward strand.
GGCGGACGATGATATCGAAACGGAAGGACGCCTGTTCCTTATGTCAGTATATGAGGGACGCGGATCGAATGATTGGGCGGAATATAACGGAATCGACAAACAGTTCCCGTTTTTCGAGGAACGCAGGAACCGTGTCGCATATGACGAGGACGGGGATCCTGTCTGGTACTGGACTGCCGATCCGTCCGCCGCGAACGCGACGTCCTTTTGCAGTTTCGACGACGGCGGCCACAGCTACCGCGTCGACGCGTCCAACGACGGCGGCGTCGCCCCGCTATTCGTCATCAAATAATCAGGAATCGCGCCGCCCGGCAGCGGCGGCGAAAGGCGGGGAAATATGTTAGACTTCGGATTTTACAATATGGACTGCAACGTCGCCCTGCCGGAGTTCCCGGACAATTATTTCGATCTGGCGGTCGTGGATCCGCCGTATGGGATAAAGGTTTTCGCAAAGGACAACGCGTCCCGGTCGAAACTGGCAACGTCAAAAGCCTATAAGGAATACGCGGGCGGCGATCAGGTCGCCCCGGATCCTGAATATTTCGCACAACTGAAACGGATATCGAAAAATCAGATCATTTTCGGCGCGAATCATTTCATGGATAACATTGTCGCGGGGTTCGGCGGCGTGTCGTCCCCGTGTTGGATCGTATGGGACAAACAGAACGGGCAGAACGACTTCGCGGACGGGGAACTTGCTTTCACGTCATTTCAGACCGCCGTTCGGATATTCCGGTTTACATGGGCGGGTATGCGGCAGGGGAACATGAGGGAAAAGGAAATCCGCATACATCCGACGCAAAAACCCGTCGCCCTTTATGACTGGATATTTGCAAATTATACGCAGCGCGGGCAAAAGATAATAGATACACACGTCGGATCCGCGTCGTCCCTGATAGCGGCACACAAGGCGGGACTGCAGTTCGTTGGTTTTGAACTGGATCGGGAATATTACAAAGACGCCGCCGCCCGGTATGAGCGGGAAACGGCGCAGATATCAATATTTGACTTTTTAGAACAGAAGGGAGAATGAAAGCATGGAAAAACAGGTCGTAAAACTGGAATCATTATTGACGGTCATTTCCCCGGCGCAGATCGTCCGGATCATGGACGAAACACTGACGCCGACGGGAAACTTCGTCGATCCTGACGAAATAACAGCGTTCAAGGGAACGGCGGCGAAAGCGTTTCGGGAGTATGCCGGGAAAGGCGCAACGATCAAACACATATCGCCGGAGGTAGAGCGGGAAACAGGCGCAGCGCGCGGACGTTATATAATGCACGTCTATATATATCAGGATCCGGCGCGGTAAGCGAAAAGAGAGGATCAAACCATAATGAGATTATCGGAACAGTTAAAAGTCATAGCGACGACGGACAGGATCCGGATCATTCAAGGGGAACACGGGAACCGGGAACCACAATTTGATCCAAACGTCAAAATTCTATATTGCGGGTATATGGGATCGTTGGAATATGCGGAAAACAAAACGGAATTTCTGGCGCGGGATCCGGAAGTCGCCCGAATGGTCGCACATATGGAAGTCCGTCACAAGGAATTCAGGGAACGCGGGTTATTCCCGCCGTATGAGCCGGAGATCACGCGGATGTATGAATTTAAGGATCTGACGGTTTTCCTATACTATGACATTTATATTCAGTAACGGGAAAGACGGAACGATGAAACAGGAACCGACAGCCGCAACAATGGCAGGGATTTATAAATTATTGGATATGGAACTGTCAGACGTAAACGCGGATATTATACGGGTTCAGGAGAACGCAGCGGCGGAAATGATATCAGAAACGGCGGACGGGATTCTGGACGAATTAAAAAGGGTATTTATAAAAATGCAGGACGTCTGGATATACGGCGACGGTTCCGATCAGGATCCGGAAACGATACACGCCTGTATGACTGAAATATACAGAGCGGGGATCCAGATCGCCGGAATGTCGGTCAGACTGGCAGCAATCACAAGACACGGGATTATCCAGTCGGAACCACTGAAAAGAATAGACGGCGGATATTAAGAGGGCGCGGACATGGAAAAACAGGTTGAAAATTTAAGGGCGGAACTTCTGGAAATAGGGATCAGGACAGATCAGGATCTGCGGGACGCAATCAGGAACCTTCCGCCGCTGAAATTACATATTATGACGGGCGTTATCAGGAAGCAGAAAGGGGCGGGAAATGGATCTGAAAGGGAATGTAATATATGCGGTTGATTTTGACGGGACATTATCATTCGGGAGGTTTCCCGGCGTCGGGGATCCGAACGATAATCTGTTCCGGTTCCTGAAAGCAGAAAAGGAGCGCGGGGCGCGCCTGATCCTGAATACTTGCAGGACAGGGGACGATCTGGCGGTCGCGGTGGAGTATTGCCGGGATCACGGACTGGAATTTGAATTCGTAAACGAGAATTTACCGGAACTGATCGAACTGTACGGCGGCGACACGCGCAAGATAAACGCGGATTTTTACATAGACGACAAAGCCGTGAACCCGATCGCCGGACATTTTACCGTCGTTCCGGCGGGGTTCAATTTCAAAAAGGAATAAAAAAGGATCCCGGCGAAAGGCGAGGAGCCGTAACGCCGGGATCCGAAGAATCAAACCATATTTATTATACCAAAGGGCGGGGAATATGTCAAAACGGAGAATCAGGGACAGAAAGAAAAGAATCAGGAGAATAAAGAGGATCCGGCGCGGGATCTTATCAGGAACGGCGGTCGTATCGGTTGCGGCGGTCGTGATTATCGCATATCAGGCAGTCACGACGGAACCGGATAAAACGCCGGAGCCGATCGCGGTCATCCAGACGGAGCCGATCGCGCCGGAAATACATATTGAAACAGGAAAAGCAGAGGAAACGCCGCGCACATATCAGGACGTCGATTTTGTCCCGCTGCCTGTCCCGATGACGGACGCAGATCAGGAAATTGTTTTCGGTATCTGTCAGGAATACGGCGTCGCGTTCCCGCTTGTCATGGCAATTATAGAACACGAATCACATTTTGACAGGACGGCGCGTTCACAGACCGGGGATTCCGGGTATATGCAGATAAACGACTGCAACGCGGAACGCCTGTCTGATTTAGGGTTTTCGGATCTGTATGATCTGGAACAGAACGTCGGCGCGGGCGTTTATATCCTGAAAGAATTGTTTTCAAGGTATGAGGGCGACGCGACATTCGTTCTTATGGCATATAACGCGGGGGAAAAAGGCGCGCGGGACATGAGGGAATCAGGAATCTATGAAACGGAATACACGGTCGAAATTTTGGAGCGGGCGGAAGCCTTTTCTTCATATATAGATAACGCCGCAATAAGAAGAACGCGTGTTCGATAGAATGGCAGAGGGGCAGGGCGGCTTCCCGTCCTTGTAATGGGTATTAAGATATCAACCATTTTATATAGAACGCATATCAGGGGGCGGATTATGGGATCGAGAAAAAAATATATAGATGATTATGATTTTGAGGAATCATATAAAAAATCATTGGAGGATATGGAGCAGGAACAGATCGATCGTTACCTGAAAGAGAACAGGGCGGGGATCGCATATCAGACAAAGACGACAAAAGCGGGGGAACAACTGGAAGCGGATATATACCCGGTATTCGGCAGCAGGAAAGACGCGCCCCGGACAAAGAGGGGGAAAGAGAGCCGCCCGGCACAAAAGAACCTGAACAGCAAAAGGGCAAAGCGGTATCTGAATAATTTAGTTAGTGCAAATTTCGGGGAAGGGGATCTATGGTGTACGTTCACATATGACGACGCACACCTTCCGGCGGATCAGGATGAAGCGAATCGGATATTCGGGAATTTCATCAGGAGGATAAACAGGCGGAGGAAAAAGGCGGGAATGGATAATGTGAAATACATATGTGTGACGGAGTATCAGGAGGAGGAAGGGAAAAAGACGCGTTGTCATCATCACGTCATTATGTCCGGGGATGTGAACCGGGACGAATTAGAAAAGATATGGGGGCAGGGAAAGAGGAACCAGACGCGCCGGATCGATCCGGATCCTGATACACATATCGCAGGGATCGTGAATTATATCAGCAAGGATCCAAAAGGGCGGAAGCGATGGAGGGCGTCAAAGAACCTAAAAAAGCCGATAGTGACGAAATCCGTCTGTCGGTTCGGGAAAAGGACAGCGGAGCGCATGGCGACAGACCGGGCATATCTGGAAAGCAGGATCAAAAAATCATATCCCGGTTATAAATTCATAGACGCGGAAGTCAGGGTAAACGATATCAACGGCGGATTCTACATATACGCCCGAATGGTTCGGGATCGAAGGAGCCGACGAGGATATAAAGCAAATTCAGGAAAAGAAAAAAGGAGGATCAAACAATGCTAACTATCACAACAAACAAGACGGAGATCAAAGGGATCGCCGATCGGAGTATCAGGGAACGGACGCTTCCGATCACGGACTTCTGGACGAAGCGGATCATCAATCTGTTAGGCGCGCCGGATTCTGACAAGAAAGAAATCATGCACAATCTGACAGAGGGCAGGGCGGGGACGACAGACGCGGAACGGGAAGTCACATTCACGGCGGGCGGCGTGGCGGCGGTTCGGGTAAAGGTCACAATCAGGATCGGGCAGCAGTCAGGCTTCGATTGTTTCATCCTGACGATCCGGGACGTTATGGAAATCCGGGGCGGGGAAAACTTAGAACCGGAACCGGAACAGGAGAGGGAACCGGAAGTCGTCGGTATGCCAAACGCGCCCGCCGTCCGGGTAATAACAAAACAGATCGGATTCTGTAAGTATTGCGGACAGTCGCGGATCATTGAAGCACCGGAAGGATTTTCCGCCGCCGACTTGAACGAACAGGCTTCGGACGAGTGCGACTGCGACGAAGCGCGGCGTCAGAGGGAACGCCGGGCGAAAATGGAAGCGGCGGGGATGTGGGCGCAGAATATGTTCAGCAAAGAGAACGGACAGCTTCAGACCGTGTTATGTGCGATCCGTTCCACGTTCGAGGGTTCGATCGATTACGTCACAATCAAGATCGGCAAGAAAACGCACAAGATAGACACGGATTCCGACGGGATGATCCGGATCCGTTCCACGTTCAGGGACAGCAACGAAGAAACATTTTGACGGAGAGGGGGCGGCGGAATCGTGAAGCGTTATTTTCTGGATTACAACGAAAGACAGATTGTTCACGCGGCGGTCAGAATGGATTCACGCGCGGGGATGACGTCGCCCTTTTCAAAGCGGGCAGCGGAAGCAATCAGGAAAGCGAAGGACGATATGGACGTCGGGGAAATAGATCCGGGCGTCCGTGGCGTCATCATCGAAAAGATATATCAGTCTATCGCATATAGTCAGCCGTGGGAACACATGGGGGAAACATATTGTTATCGCGGGCAGTTCTACCAGTACCGGAAACAATTCTGCTATCTGATAGCGGATTATATGGGATTGATAGACGCAAGGCGGCAGCAGAGGAAAGGGGGCGGATAGAATGGCGAAAGATTGGGCGGAATGGTTTTATCAGTCGCAAGCGTGGAAGAATACGCGGGCGGCGTACATCGTATACGCGGGCGGATATTGTGAGCGTTGCCGCCGTGAGGTTGAGCGGGGGAAGCGATCACTGGCAGACATGAAGCCGATCAAGATAGTTCATCACAAAATATATTTAACGCCGGAGAATATAAACGATCCGACGGTCAGTCTTTCATTCGACAATCTGGAAGGAGTGTGTGAGGAACACCACAACAGGGAACACAAAGCGGGAAAAGGAAAAAGATATCGCTTCGACGAACGCGGTCAGCCTGTCCCGCTATGAGCATATATGCAACGCGGCGCAGACCGTCCCCCCGGTATGCGCTATCTGGCGGCGGCTTTTGGAACCGAGGGTGGGACTGTCAAAAAACGCTGCATTGCGCGCACATATAGGGGGGTTAGGAGGAACTTCAATAAATGGCGGAAAAAAAGACCACTATTTCGGGCGATACGGAAATATTGACCGAAGCGAACATCAAGAAAGAGTTTAACGCGATCCGGCGGATGTTCAAGTCTATCAAAGACGACGACGCGGACAAAATGAAACTGATAGAACGTATCATCGAGGAAGTCGCGTTCCAGAAAGTCGCTATGAAAGCGGCAAAGGCGGACATGATCCTTCACGGACTGCAGACGACGACGAAAAACGCGTCACAGAAATTTGTCAAAGAAAACCCGGCAGTCCAGACATACGAAAAATACGCCCGCGCCTACACGTCGAACATGAAGGCGTTGATCGATATGTTACCGCCGAAACAGAAAAAAGAGGTTTCACGGGTTATGCAGCTTCGCGGGGACAGTTAGAGAAAGAGAGGGAAAAGAGTGAAAGGAAAAAATGTGATAGGGAAAATATTTAAGAGAAAAAGAGAGAGGGTGAAAGATATGAGGGCGGAAGCGAAAAAAAGCAGAACGCCGGAAAAAGACAATTATATTTTTCGGTATTACGACGCGATCCGGCGAATTAAGCGCGGGGAAAAAGTCGGGGGCGTCAGGGCAGCAGGGGAATATATTCACGACATTTTCCGGATCCTGACGAATGGGATCCGGTCAGGGGAATATTTTTTTGACAAGAAAAAAGCGGATAGGGCGATACGGTTCATTGAAAATTTTTGTCATCATTCAGAGGGACGCGCGGATCTGCTAAAGTTGGAATTATGGCAGAAAGCCGTCGTTTCCGCGATATTCGGAATCATGGATCCGGATCGCCCGGACTGCAGAATGTTCCGGGAAGTCCTGCTGATTGTCGCCCGAAAAAACGGTAAAACACTATTAGCGGCGGCGATAATGGCATACATGGCATACATAGACGGAGAATATGGAGCGAAATTATATTGCCTTGCGCCAAAACTGGATCAAGCGGAACTATGTTTCGACGCATTTTATCAGATCGTCCAGGCGGACGACGAACTGAACAAAATCACAAAGAAACGGCGTTCGGACATATACATTCAGGACTTTAACACGTCCGTGAAAAAGATCGCGTTCAATTCCAAAAAGTCCGACGGATTCAACGTCTATTTCTGTCTGAATGACGAGATCGAAGCGTGGCGCGGGGATTCAGGACTAAAACAGTACGAAGTTATTTCGTCGGCGACTGGCAGCAGGGCGCAGCCGCTTATCATGTCAACAGGGACGGCGGGGTATGAGAACGAAGGGATCTATGACGAACTGATCCGCCGGGCGACGGCATTTCTGAAAGGGCGGTCGATCGGAAAAGAAAAAGAGCGGCGGCTTCTCCCGTTCCTGTTCATCATAGACGACGTGGAAAAATGGGACACGCGGGAGGAAATCGAAAAATCAAACCCAAATCTGGACGTGTCCGTTTTATGGCAGTATTACGAGGAACAGATCGCGATCGCACATTCGAGCCTGTCGAAAAAGGCGGAATTCCTGACAAAATTCTGTAACATCAAACAGAATTCGGCGATCGCATGGTTGGATATGCAGGACGTGGAAAAAGCGGCAAGGAAAGACGAAGCGGGGATCGCGGTTTCACTCTCGCTTAGTGATTTTTGGGGATGTTACTGCGTCGGTGGGATTGACTTATCAAGGACAACGGATTTGACGGCGGCGGGCGTCGTCATAGAGCGCGGCGGCGTGAATTATTGTCTGGTACAATTTTTCATGCCACAAAAGCGTTATGAGGTCGCAATCGACGAAGAGGGCGTCGCCTATAATATTTTCCGGGAACAAGGATTCTTGACGATAAGCGGGGAAAATACGGTCGATTATCACGACGTTTTCAAGTGGTTTTTCGATCTGGTAAAGGTTTATAAAATAAAGCCGCTGAAAGTAGGATATGACAGATATTCAGCGCAGTATCTGGTTCAGGAAATGAAAGACGCAGGGTTCCATATGGACGACGTGTATCAGGGAACAAACCTGACGCCGATCCTGATAGAGTTCGAGGGGAATTTGAAGGACGGGCGGATCGTAACCGGGGACAATGGACTGTTGCAGTCGCACCTGTTAAACGTCGCCGTTGATATCAACATGAACGATTCCAGAATGAAGCCTGTTAAGATTGACAGGCGGTCACACATAGACGGAGCGGTCGCACTGTTCGACGCCTTCACAGTCAAAGCAAAATATCACAACGAAATAGGGCGGCTTTTGGAAAACAGGGGCAAATGATTATAGAAACAGATATCCCGGCAGCAGGGCGAATAAATTTCGTCATTCTGTCGGGGTTTCGTTTTGTATGATAGTCCATGATAGGACAGAAAGACGCACAGGAAGGAGGGCGGAAAACGTGGGACTGATACGGGATTTATTAAACTTGCGCCGGGCGAAATTCGCGCCGTTTTTCGCCATTCGCGGGGATTATCAGGCAAACGGGAATCTGGCGGATTCCGATATCGTCGGGGCGATCGCAAACGTGATAGCGTCGAACGTGGGGAAGTTGCAGCCGCAGATCGTCAGGAGGACAGACGCCGGACTGTCGGTCAGGAACGACTATCTGTCCCGGATCCTGTCGCTTCGTTGGTCGCCGGAAACGGACACATATTCCGCACTTTACAAAATGGCGTCGGATCTGGTGTATCATTCCAACGCATACGCGGTTATATTCTACACGCCGGACTTTATGCGGGTTCAGTCGATCGTCCCGATTACGGCGTCGAACGTGAGGATATGGGAGGACGAAAACGGCGTCCTTTTATTCCGGTTCCGGTGGGACTATGACAAAAAAGATTATACGCTGCCATACCAGAACGTGATCCACATCAAAAGCCGTTTCGACAAGAAGCGTTTTATGGGAACCGCCCCGGACGGGCAGTTGAAAAATACGCTTGAACTGATAGACACGACAGGGGAAGCGTTGCGGGCAGCAGTCCGAAATTCGGCGAACCTGAAAGGATATCTGCAATATAACAATTTCATTGACGACGAGGAACTGAAAAAGAAAGTCAAAGAGTTTCAGGACGCCTATATGTCGGCGTCGAATGACGGCGGGATCGCGGGACTGGATAATTCCATGTCATTCCATGAGGTAAAGCAGACGCCGCCGAACATACCCGTGATTCAGTCGCAGTATTTAAGGGATAACGTGTATCGGTACTACAACATGAACGAAAAGATCCTGACGTCATCGTTTACCGAAGCGGAATGGAATTCGTTTTATGAAAATGTCATCGAACCGATATCGATCCAGTTATCACTTGAATTCACGTTCAAATTATTGTCGGAGCGGGAACGAGGGTTCGGAAACAAGGTCATATTCACAGCGAACCGCCTACAATACGCCACACTTCAAACACGGATGACGATCGGCGGCGCATTGTATGACCGGGGGATCATCACAATAAACGAACTGCGGGAACTTATGTATTATGAGCCGATCGAGGGCGGCGACGTGCGGATGATTAGTCTGAATTATGTCAATACGGACGATCAATCGCTTTATCAGGTAGGAAAAGACGACGGCGGAGGTCAGGAGCCGGAACCGGAGGGAATACCGGAAAACGAGGTCAGGCGGGCAGCAGTCTATTTCCTGAAAACAGAGAAAAAAGGGGGCGTAAACAATGCCGAAACTGAAAATATTTAACTGTTTCGAGGTAAGAAACGAAACGGCGACGTCGGCGGATCTGTATTTTTACGGCGATATCGTGTCCGACTGGTGGGGCGCATGGCAAGAAGAAGATCAGTACCCGGAAGCAATCAAGAATTTTCTTTCAGGGCAGCAGGGAAAAAGCCTGAATATTTACATCAATTCCGGCGGCGGAGCCGTGTTTGCCGGACTTGCAATCTATAACATGATCCGGCGTTTCGCGGAAACGAACGCCGTTCAAGTGTTTGTTGACGGACTGGCGGGATCGATTGCGTCCGTGATCGCGTTCGCCGGGAGTATGCCGCCGAAAATACCGTCAAACGCGTTTTTGATGATTCATAATCCGTTCGCACTGGTAGAGGGGAACGCGGCGGATCTGCGGAAAATGGCGGACGATCTGGACGTCATAACGGGCGGGATCCTGAATGCGTATATGGAACACGTCAGGGAGGGCGTAACCGAGGATCAGATCCGGGGACTTATGGACGCGGAAACATGGCTGAACGGTCAGGACGCGGCGGAGTATTTCAACATCGAAACGACGGAGAGCGTTGCGGAAATTGCGGCGGCGTCCGGCGGGTATGTCGCAAGGGTTCACAATATGCCGAAAGATCTTGTCATCCAAAGGGAAGCAGCAGCGGCAAAAAACAAAACGTCTGATAATCAGGACGCGCGGTCGGCGGAACTGATTCAGAATAAAAAGCGCGACGAGATCGCGCGGATCATCATCAATAGTTTGTGAAAGGAGAACAAAAACCATGAAACACGATGAACTTTTAAAACTCACGAAAGACCAGTTGAACGCGCGCCTGAAAGAGATCGGCGCGTCCGCAAAGACAGCGGAAGGGGAAGTTCTGGACGCACTGTTGACCGAAGCGCAGGATATCCGGGACGTTCTGGATCAGGCAAAGAAACGCGAACAGCTTCAGGGATTCGCGGACAGCGCGGAGGATCCGGAACCGAATCAGGGAGAAAAGGACGAACAGTCCGACGCCCCGGTCAAGGCATACGACAAGCGCGGAAAGGCATTAAAAGACGGCGCGGGCGTTAGATTTTCTGCGCGTATTGCAACGCCGAGCGTTAAAGCGTCCTTGTCAGTTGAACAGACCGCCCCGGTCGTACATACCGCGCCGGACTTAAACCAGACAGTAAACCCGGTTTCCGCCCTGATCGATATGGTCAAGGCAGTTCCGCTTCAGGGCGGCGAAACATATCAGCGCGGATTCGTAAAGGATTACGGCGCGGACGGAGCGGGAGCGACAGCAGAAGGGGCGGCATATAACGACGTGGAACCGTCCTTCGGCTATGTGACAATCGAAAAACAGAAAGTCACAGCATACACAGAGGAACCAGAGGAAATGCAGAAACTTCCGAACGCGGATTATGATTCCGTGATCGAAGGATCCGTCAGCAAGGCGATCCGGCGTTTCCTGTCCCGTCAGATCCTGATCGGCGACGGTTCGACGTCGAACCTGAAAGGAATCTTTTTCAATCCGACAAAGGAGAGCGAACGCGTTATCGATCCGGAGACGGATATTACAACGATCGCGGCAATCGATGACGGAACACTTGACGAGATCATTTATTCGTTCGGCGGCGACGAGGAAGTCGAGGGCGTGGCGACGCTGATCCTGAACAAACAGGACTTAAAAGCGTTCGCAAAATTGCGCGACAAACAGGGGCGGAAAGTTTACACGATCGTAAACAGGGGGCAGACCGGGACGATCGACGGCGTTCCTTTTGTTATCAATTCGGCTTGCGCCGCTATTTCGGACAGCAAGACGACAGCGGAAGCGTATGTCATGGCATATGGCTATTTACAGAATTACGAACTGGCGATCTTTTCCGATATCGATGTCCGCCGTTCTGATGATTACAAGTTTAAGAATGGACAGACGGCGTTCAGGGCGTCCATGTTCGCGGGCGGTTCCGTGGCAGCATGGAACGGATTTATCCGCGTAAAGAAAGCGGCAGCAAAGGCGTAAATAACCAGAAAGGCGGGCGGAATTGATGACGATCGAAGAATTGTATCAGGCGGCGCGGCTTCGCGTCAGAAAAGCAATATCGGACGATCTGGACGCGGACGTCCGCCGCGTGGCAGATACGGCGATCGCGGATCTGAAACGAATCGGAGTTCACGACAGTTGGTTGTCGGAACCGTCGGATCCGATGATTGTCGAAACTGTCCTGTCATATGTAAAAGCAAATTACTCCATTGACACAAACGCATATCCGATTTTATCGGGTATTTATGACTTGAACGTCACAAAGGTAAAGGGCGACAGTAAATATTTTACCGTCGCCCCCGGAACCAGAAAAAGGAGGACGCGGAAAAGTGGTTGAATGTCAGATCACATTGATTCATCCGGGCGACGATCCGGAGGATGACGAAAAGACGGTAGTATTTGCGGAAATGAACCCGATCGGGCGGGATGAATTCCAGTCTGCGGGTGTTAATGGCTATAAGGCACAGAAACAGTTCGTAATATGGGCGGAGGAATACGACGAACAGCCGGAACTTCAACACGGAAACAAGCGTCTGACAATTTATCGGACGTATGGGGCAAGACCGGACGGAAAGATCGAACTATACGCGGCGGAACGGGTGGGAAATCATGGTCGTTAATGTAAAGCCGGAACAACTGTCCGAAGCGATCCGGGGGCAGTTGGAGGAATACAGCGCGGACGTAACAAAGGCGATCAACCAGAATTTGAAAGAGGTCGCCGACAAGACGGCGGACGCGCTGAAAAAAGGCGGATCATACAAAGAAAGGACGGGGAAATATACGCCCGATTGGAGCGTATCGGCGCGGAAAGTGTCGTCAGTAGCGCAAAGTGAAAGTTATTCCGTCCACAATAGAAAACATTATCAACTGACACACCTTCTGGAAAAAGGACACGTCACACGGAACGGCAGCAGGACGCGGGCGTTTGAGCATATTCTACCCGCTGAACAGGCGGCGGAGGAATTGGCGGTCGAAGCGGTCGAAAAAGCCGTCAGGAGCGCGAACGGGGGTATCTAATGGGCGTTAAGTATGAAAGGATCATCGAACGGGCGGTCGCGCTAGGACTGCCGATCGCGGAATATGAATTCCGGAACACAAAAAAGAATCCCGCGCCGGATCCGCCGTTCCTGATTTATTTTTGTTCGGAAGATCAGACGGGGACGGATGAAAGAAACACGATCCGAAAGATCAGCGGTTCGATTGAACTTTATACAGACAGGAAACCGGATCACGATCTGGAACGGAGGATCGAACGGGAAGTCCTGTTTGACATTGAGTTTCACAAAACGACAGCACCGATTCAGTCGGAAAATATGTATCAAACGGCGTATGATTTCAACGTCGTTCAAAAAATTTAAGGCAGGAAGGAGCAAAGAAAAATGGACGAAAAAAAGGCACCTGAAAGAATTATTTTAGGATCCGGATATATCCATTTAGGAGTATTCAAAAAAGGGCAGCAGATCCCGGAGCCGCAGGACTTTTGCACAGACGCAAACCGTTATTCCTATATCAAAAACGGCGCGACGCTTGAATACTCAAACGAGATTCAGGAAGCGAAGGACGATATGGGGAGAGTGTCAAAGACGGTCATCATTTCCGAGGATGTAACACTGAAGGCGGGACTGATGACACTGATCGGCGACACAATCGAAAAATTATGTGATACCGCCCGCGTTTCCGTATCACAGGACGGAAGGTATCGCAAGACAAAGATCGGCGGAGTGGGAAACAGGAAAGGCGCGAAATACGTTATCTGTTTTCATCATGTAGACCCGGAGGACGGCGACATATGGGTTATGATTGTCGGTCAGAATCAGGCAGGGTTCACATTATCCTTCGCACCGTCCGACGCGACGGTCGTTGACGCGGAATTCAAGGCAATGCCGAATCTGGACGAGGAAGGGACGCTTGTTAATTACGTTGAGGAAATTCTGGCGGACGGCGATCCGGATCCGGAAACGTACAAGGTAGAACAGAATTTGACGAAGGTTTCTTCCACGTTCACAGGAACGACGATCGGAGCGGGCGAAAAACTGGCGGCAACACTGACGGCGGAAGCGGATCACACAATCCAGACGCCGACGGTCACAATGAACGGTCAGGACGTAACGGCGACGGCATGGAACAGCACAGACGGAACCGTCACGATCGAAAGCGTAACCGGGGACGTCATTATCACAGCGGCGGCGACGGCGAACGCATAACAGGCAGCAGGACAAAAAAGCGATCCGGCGGTCGGGACTAAAAAACGCCCGCCGCCGGATTATTTCATTCAGGAAAAGAAAGGGAAAGGATCAGAGCATGGCTAACTTATCTTTTAATTTTAACAAAATCAAACGGACATATTTCAACGTAACACTGAAAGACGGAACCGCCCTTCAGGTAAAAATGCCGACAAAGAACACATTCGGGAAAGTCCAGGCATTGAACAGGCTTCAGCAGGACGAAAACGCGGACGTCGGCGACGTGATCGACACTATGGCGGGCGTTATGGCGGACTGCCTGTCTAATAATTTGAATAGAACAAAAGTCAGCGCGGAACAGATCGCGGATGATTACGACATAGAGGAAATGACGGCGTTTATCGCGGAATATTACGAAAAATTCGTCGGCGGGATCCAGAATAACCCAAATTAGAGATCCCGCACTATCCGGGGCATAGCGGCGACGACAAATTATTCTATACGCCGGACAGCGCGGGGGAAAGAATGGTCGTCGAATATACCGGGTTAAATATCCGGGAGATCGGCGAAATGGAGATTGACGAATATCTGTATTATTTCCGCGACGCCTTTATCCACAGTATGAACCAGACGGAGGAAGGGCGGAAATATTTAGAAAACGCCTATTATTACAAGCAGACAAAGCCGGATCGGGCGCGTCTGCGGGAGAAATTCGGCAAGAAATAGAACAGGGGCGATAATATGGCAGCAGGAAACATAAAAGGGATCACAATCGAGATCGGCGGAGAAACGACGAAACTTGACAAGGCGTTGCGGGGAATAAACAGCACGTCAAAGACGCTTCAGAATCAGTTAAAAGCCGTAAATCAGGCGTTGAAACTGGATCCCAAAAATACGGAATTACTGGCACAAAAACAGGAAATTCTTTCAAAGTCCATAGAAACGACAAAGGAAAAGTTGCAGACGCTGAAAACGGCACAGGAACAGGCGGCTGCGGCTTTTGCGCGCGGAGAAATGGACGAAAACCAGTATCGCGCCCTGCAGACAGAGATCACAAAGACAGAAACAGAACTGAAAAATTTAGAAAATCAATTACAGGAAACACAGGACGGATTCAAGCGGGCGGGCGAAGCGATTCAGGACGTGGGGAAAAAGATATCCGACGTCGGCGACAAGATAACTAAAGTCGGGGACGGTATGCAGTCGGCGGGAAAGTCTTTGCTGCCAGTCACAACGGCAATAACGGGAATTGGTACGGCGTCAGTGGCGGCGGCAGTAAATTTTGAGGACGCGATCGCGAAACTGTCAACAATCGCCGACACGTCGGAGGAAACAGGCGTCCCGCTTCAGGAATTGCAGGATCAGATCATGGAATTATCAGACCAGACGGGAATTTCCGCGTCTGAAATTGCTGATAATGTTTATGACGCAATTTCCGCCGGGCAAAAAACCGGGGACGCCGTGAACTTCGTTTCAAACGCGACAAGATTAGCGAAGGCAGGATTCACGGATTCCGGCGCGGCGTTGGATATCCTGACAACGGCAATGAACGCTTACGGACTGGAAGCGGATCAGGTCGGACATGTTTCTGACGTCCTGATAAATACACAGAATTTAGGAAAAACGACGGTCGATCAGTTGGCGGCTTCAATGGGTAAAGTTATTCCGACAGCAAAGGCGAACGGCGTTTCGATCGAAAATCTGGCGGGAATGTACGCTGTTATGACGTCAAACGGCATAGCGACGGCGGAATCGACAACATATATGAATTCCATGTTGAACGAATTAGGGAAACAGGGAACCGCCGCCGCTAAAGCGTTCGCAGCAGGGACGGAACATATCAAGGAAGGCGGCTTGACTATGGCGGAAGCTATGGAACAGGGTTGGAGCCTGACAGACGTTCTGTCAATTCTGGATGAACAGGCGTATGAATCAGGGACAACGATCGGAAATATGTTTGGATCCGCCGAAGCAGGAAAAGCCGCAACTGTACTATGGGATAATGCAACAAAATTAAACGACGCCGTGGAAAAAATGGGGGATTCCGCCGGGGCAACGGACGAAGCGTTCGCAAAACTTGACACGACGTCGAATCAGGCAAAAATCGCGCTGAATGAAATCAAGAACGCCGGGATCGATTTAGGGCAGACGATCCTTCAAATGGTTATGCCGTATTTTCAGCAGTTTACACAGAAAATAAAGGACGCGACGACGTGGTTTAAGAATCTGGACGATTCACAGAAACAAATGATCGTCAGGATCGCGGCGGTTGTGGCAGCAGTCGCCCCCGCGCTTCTGATCGGCGGGAAAATAATTTCAGGCGTCGGGAAACTGACGTCAGGGATCGGCGGGATGATAACGAAAGTCGGCGGTCTGATCTCAAAAATGGGCGGACTGTCCGGTGCATTGTCGGCGATTGCGTCCCCGGTCGGGATCGTGATCGCGGCACTGGCGGCACTGGCGGCGGGGTTCGTTTATCTGTATAAAACAAATGACGAATTCCGGGAAAAAGTAAACGCCGCCGTCGAAAAAGTCAAAAAAGCGTTTCAGGATATGGTCGTCAAGGTAAAGCCGCTTCTGGAAAAATTAAAAGAAGCATTTCAAAAATTGATGACCGCCTTAAAACCGATATTTGAATTTATTTTGACGCGGATCATGGCGATCGTGAACGGCGTCATAAACGCAGCCGCCCCGATAATTGCGGCGATAACAAACGTCGTCGAGTTCGTAACGAATATTATTTCGGCAGTTTTCGCGCTGCTACACGGCGATTTCGACGGATTTTTCGGCTACATAGAAGCCGCCCTTCAAAATGTGATCGACTTCGTGAAAAATATCATTTCGGCGTGGGTTAATTTTATAGTCGGGTATTTCGAGGGGTTCGGCGTCGATATCAAGAAAATTTTTTCGGATATCTGGAACGGGATCGTTTCAATTTTTCAGGGCGTCGGACAGTGGTTTTCCGACAGGTTCACGGAAGCATACACAGCCGTCACGAATGTATTTAAGGGAATCGGACAATGGTTCGGGGCGCGTTGGACGGATATCAAGAACGCACTGGCAGCAGTCGCGACGTGGTTTCAGACAATGTTCCAAAACGCATACACGAACGTCACGAACGCGTTTAAGTCGATCGGACAGTGGTTTTCCGCCCGGTGGACGGATATCAAGAACGCATTGTCAACCGTGGCTTCGTGGTTCCTGACGATGTTCCAGAACGCATATAACAACGTCGTGAACGTATTTAAGGGGATCGGACAGTGGTTCGGGGCGCGTTGGACGGATATCAAGAACGCACTGGCAGCAGTCGCGACATGGTTTCAGACAATGTTCCAAAACGCATACACGAACGTCACGAACGCGTTTAAGTCGATCGGACAGTGGTTTTCCGCCCGGTGGACGGATATCAAGAACGTATTTTCAAACGTGGCGGAATGGTTCAGACAGAAGTTTCAGGCGGCATATGACAGCGTGACGGGGATATTTAAGAATATCGGTTCATGGTTCCAGACAAACGTAATTGACAAGATCAAGGGCGTTTTCGACGGGTTCAGTCTGGCGGACGCCGGATCCCGGATAATGAATTCGTTCGCAAATGCGATAAAGTCGATCCATATCCCGAAGTTGTCGGTATCATGGGGAGAAACGGAAAAGACGATCGCGGGCGTGACGATCAAAGTCCCGGTTCCGTCGATATCATGGAACGCGATCGGCGGCATTATGAAAAATCCGACGATATTCGGAATGTTAGGCGGAAAGCTGCAAGGCGGAGGGGAAGCCGGGGACGAAGCGATCCTGCCGCTTGACATATTCTATAAACGGACAGAAGGGTATATTGACGACGCTATCGCGCGGGCGACGGCAGCAGTCCAGGACAAAGACACAGGGAAGCGCGGCGGCGATTACATCCAGAATATCAAGATCGAAAGTCCGAAGCCGCTATCGGCGTATGAGGTAGCGCGGCAGACACGGAACCAGACGCGGAACATGGTTCTTCGGTTGCAGGGGGGACAATGATATGTCAAAGAAAATTATCTGTAAAAATGAAGATGACGTTCAGATCGAATTCAGTTATGAGGACGACGCCGAATTTTTCCTGATATCATGCGACGGGATCTATTCCGTATCAAACAACGTCGTGACGTCCGAAAACACGATGACGGACGGATCCACATATCAGGGATCCACAACGAAACAAAGAAATATCGTCATCACGGCGGAAATTGATTCAGACTATCAGGCGCGGCGCGATTTTCTGTATAAGTCATTCAAACCAAAGTCGCCGGGGACGTTCTACTATGAGGAAAACGAAGAACAGCGGCAGATCGATTATATCGTCGAGAATATCGACATAGACGAAAAAGGCGTATGCAGGAACACGGTCATTTCGCTAATATGCCCGGATCCGTTTTTCAAGGATCCGGCGGACACAACGGTCACTATGGCGGGGTGGGAACCGCGTTTTGAGTTCATACACGAATTCACGGACGAACTGGAGGAATTCGGCGTCCGCGTCGCGGAACTTGTGAAAAATATAGAAAACGATTCAGCGGCGGACTACATCGGGATCGAAGTCATCATGGAAGCGATAGGAGCGGTCAGGAACCCGGCGTTGTATCACGCGCAGCAGGAGATCCACATCAAGATCGGGACGCCGGAATTCCCGTTCGATATGGAAACGGGGGATATTGTAAGGATCACGACGGGGACGAATGAGAAAAACGTATATCTGATAAAAGACGGAGAAACAAAAAAGATAAACGAATATCTGGACGAAGAAAGCGAATTCATCCAGTTAGTACACGGATCGAATACATTCATATATGACGCGGATCAGGGCGTCGATTACCTGAACGTCACTATTATGTATCGGTTCCGGTATTTAGGAGTATAGGAGCGTGAGGGAATGGAAGTCAGAATTTACGGGCGGGATTTATTCAGGCGCGGACAGATCGAAAACCAGACGTCGCTAATATGGACGCGGAAATTTTACGAACCGGGGACGTTTGAACTTCACGCCCCGATTACGGACGAAAATCTGTATTTGTTGCAGGAGGGAAACATCATCGGGAAAAAAGGATCCGCCGAAGCCGGGATTATTGAGGATATCGAAAAAGAAGAAAGCGATATCAAAAACGAGATCACGGCAAAAGGGCGTTTTCTGTCGTCATACATGGATCGCCGCCTGATAAAAAAGACGGTCAATTTTTCAGGAAAGGCAGAAGTCGCAATGCGTCAGTTATATTCCGGCAGCGTCCCGATCCCGCTTGTGGAGTTGGGGAGCCTGAACGGGTTTTCGGAAAAAGTGGAATTTCAGGTCACAATGAAAAACCTTTTAACGTATGAAAGTAAATTATCAAGGGCGGGCGCGATCGGGTTCCGGTTCCGCCCGGATTTTCAGCGGCGGAAGATTATATTTGAAACATATCAGGGAAAAGACAGGACATTCAATCAACATACAAATAACCGCGTTGTGTTCTCTGAAAATTATAATAACCTGAATAATGCGATCTATCGCCGGAACAGTCAAAACTTGAAAACATTCGCCATTGTTGGAGGTCAGGGGGAGGGCGACGCCCGGACATATTACGAATTAGGAGGGGGCGAAGGCTACGATTTACGGGAAGTTTTCGTTGACGCAAAGGACATAAACCCGGACGGACTGACGGCGGCACAATATAAGGCGGCATTATTACAGAGGGCGCAGGAAGCATTGAACGAAGCGATCGTATCGGAAACACTGGAATGTGAAACGGACGCGGCGATCAATTTTGTTTATAAAGAAGATTATGATCTAGGGGATATTGTGACGGTCAGGAAGAAAAAATGGAATCTTTACATGAACCAGAGGATCACGGAATTGTCAGAAGTCTATGAATACGGCGGAATGATCGTCGTCCCTACATTCGGGGATCCGCTTCCTGAAAAAATAAAGTGGGACGAATAAAAGCGCGGAAAGGAGCGGCAACAATGGCAAAAGAAAGAAGTTATGATTATTTTTGGAATTCGGATTCCGATCGGTACTATGACGCGGATTCAATGGGGGACTGGCTTAGACCGTTCTTCCGAAACGGCATTTTTAACGGTCAAATGCAAGTCACGGCAAACGATAATATGTCCGTAACAGTTGCGGCGGGATATGGCTATATAAACGGGAAACACAGGCATTTCCTGACGCCGACAACGCTTGATCTGGAAATAGCGTCCGGGACGCTTGACAGGATAGACAGCGTGATTCTGCGGCGGAATGATACGGAACGCCGGATCCATTTAGTGATCGAAAAGGGAGGGAACGCAAAGTCCCCGGTCGCCCCTGCGATGACAAGGGAAGGGGCGGTTTACGATCTGAAACTGGCGGATATATATATCGCCGCCGGAACAGTAAAGATCACACAGGCAGAGATCACAGACACGCGCATGAACGCCGCCGTATGCGGATGGGTGGCGGCGACAGTGAAAGAAATAGACTTCACACAGATTCAGGCGCAATTTGACGCCTATTTCACGGCGTACAAGAAAAATATTTCGGATCAGTATCAGGATTATATCGCCGCGATCCAGTCATTCAAGGATCAGGCGCAGGAACAGTACGATCTAATGGTTCAGGCGTTCAATACATACGCGGAACAGCAGAAGGAATTATATGAGGACTGGATCGCGGAACAGGAATCAGGGTTCGAGGAATGGAGCAGCGGGCAGCAGTCCGCCTTTGCACAGTGGCGGCAGAATCAGGAACAGGCGTTCAATAACTGGTATCTGAATAATACGGGGAAATGGACGAATGAATTTCTGAACTGGTTCGACGGGATCAAGGACATTTTCGGGACAGATCCGGCGGGGGCGTTACAGAATGAGATCGAAACGCTTCAAAACATCATATATTCAGGAGAAGTCCCGGCGGATCTGGTAACAGCAGACGGGGACGAACTGGTAACAACGGACGGCGATCAGTTGATCGCGTTCTGGACGCTGAAAACGTCCGAAACGTGTCACTGTTAGCATAAAAAGAAAAAAGGAAGGAGTTAAAAACATGGCACAAAGAAAATTTTCTGATCTGACAGTGGCGGCGCAGATAAACAAAAGCGACGTTTTCGCACTGGAACAGGCAGACGGGACGAAACAGGCGTTATTTGAAAAAATATGCGCGGCAATACTCACGCCGGAGATCGTCGAACAGACAGAGGAATTCCCGACAATTTCGCCGGATGATACAATTCCGGTTATCGCGGGAAAAATCAACAAGTGGCAGCAGGACGCATTGAAAAAGATCGAGGAATCGAAGCAGTCGAACATGATTCAGGAATTCCCGGCGGTGGAATTCGATCCGGAGAACCCGGAGGACGAAACGACAAAGCAGCTTCACGACGAAATTATTTCCGCCCTGCTTGCCTACACGATGAACGAAAAGATCCTGAAAGTGGTTTCGGATCATGGGGTTCTGGCGGCGGATTACGCAATCCAGAAGCGCGAACAAATGGCTTCATACGGGTATTTCGGCGCGGAATGGAATATCGACGATCTGATGACACTTGTTAAGGCGGGATCGTGGGACAAATTCGCGATCGGGGATTATTTCATCGAAACGAACACGGCGGGCGAAAAAATTCTTTTTGAGGTCACGGGAAAGAATTCATATTTGCATTGTGGCGATACGGAATTGACCGCGCCGCATATTGTAGTTTCCCCGCGCGACTGTTTACAGACATATTATAAATACAATTCATCCAACACGAACGCCGGGGGATATGCGGCGTCGCTCATGCCCGCGAATCTGGAAACGGAAGCGAAAAAGTTCACGACAAAACTTCAGGGGTATATGACAACGATCCGGCGTCTGGAAAATAACAAGGGTACATGGGCGTGGGCGTCACGTCGGATTTTCCTTCCGGGGAATCCTGAACTTGTCGGATTCCACGGCTTCGCGGATATGTGGGACGGCGGCGCGTTCAATCAGTTACCGCTTTTTGTCGGAGGAAACGCGCATTTACTGAAAGGGGCAGGATTTAACAAGAGTAAAGCCGCCCGGATGTGGTACTGGACTGCCGATCCGTCCGCCGCGAACACGACGTACTTTTGCGGTTTCAACACCTACGGCGCCAGCGGCGCCTACGACGCGTCCTACGACGGCGGCGTCGCCCCGCTTATCGTTCTGTCATAGACAGATAATCCGGCAATCGCGCCGCCCGGCAGCGGCGGCGCATACTACCGGGGACAAAACACTAAAACAGAAAAGAGGTTCAGAAAATGGCAGTCCCGACATGGAAACAAACGGCGTCAAAACTGGACGCGTTCGCGGAAGCGGTAAAGTTACGGCATATCATAACACAAATGATAATGAGGAATTTCGGACTGAAGCGCGAAAAGTACGACGCGATCGTCGGGCGGCAAGTCCGGGAAAAGTACCCGGAACTGAAAAGCCTGATCGCAAAGATCGACGCATATCAAAACGAGGTAGAAAAGGCGCGGCTTCTGGCTGAATATCCCGAATGGATAATCGAAAAGGTAAGGGGAAATTTATTCAGCTATTCTTCGGATCTGGTTTCCAACATTGCGGCAGCAAACGAGATCTTATGTCGGACACAGAACGAATTCGTAAAACGGATTTTGTTAGAGGATGACGCGATCGGCGATATCGCGCGGATCCGGCAGGAAGTTCTTTTCATTGAAGAATTTTTCAATATAGACTTGTCGCGTTATATGGAGTATTCCGAACAGTTGGAACTAACAAAGAATTATCTGTATAGGTGGAAAAAGTCAACGGTCAGGGATTACGACGAATTCCTTCATCCAGAGAAAAAGGCGTCGC
Organism: Acetatifactor aquisgranensis; assembly: GCF_943193215.1. Taxonomy (NCBI): domain Bacteria; kingdom Bacillati; phylum Bacillota; class Clostridia; order Lachnospirales; family Lachnospiraceae; genus Acetatifactor; species Acetatifactor aquisgranensis. The sequence continues at coordinate 113,695 of NZ_CALPDH010000018.1, forward strand.
GTCTGGAAAAGGAAAAGGCAAGGAAAAGCCGTAAACCTAAGAAACAATAATATTTTCGGTTATGCGTTGCACAGCCGCCCGGATGTGGTACTGGACTGCCGATCCGTCCGCCGCGAACACGACGAACTTTTGCAATTTCAACAACAACGGCAACAGCAACAACAACAACGCGTCCAACGACGGCGGCGTCGCCCAGATATCGTCAGCATGGCGGGCATGATTAAAAAGGGATCCGCCTGACGCAGAACGATAGGAACGCATGACCGCAGCGGGGAACCGCTGAAATTTATCGCCTGACGTCCGGGAGTGCTTCAAAGATTCACACTTCGTCGGACTGTAAGCGGGCGTTTTATGAGGATATATGAATAATTTACCGACATATAAAGATTTATGCGATCCAGATCTGCTAATGGACGCCGCAAAGAAATGTATGCAGGGCGTTATGTGGAAATATTCGACACAAGCCTATTATCTGGATAGGATAGAGCGGATCCGGATCACGAAGGAAAGACTGGAAAGCCGGGACAGAATGTCGGACGGATTCGTCCAGTTCACAGTATGCGAACGCGGGAAACGGCGGGATATCCGTTCGATACACATAAACGAACGCGTCGTCCACAGGGCGGAAAACGATCTGATTCTGGTTCCGGTATTGCGCCCGAAACTGATTTATGACAACGCGGCGTCCCTGAAAGACCGGGGAACGCATTTCGCATTAAAGCGGCTAAAGGTTCACTTGTGGAAATACTACCGGGAACACGGTTCAAACGACGGTTATATCCTTATGGGCGATCTACATTCCTATTTCGATTCAGTCGATCACGACGTCGTATTCCGGGAGTATTCAAGGATATTCGGTTACGATCCTGATATCGTGAATTTGACAATGGACTTTATCGACGCCTTCGGCGTTAAGTCGTTAGGGTTAGGATCACAGGTTTCACAAATGACAGCCGTGTTTTATCCGAACCGGATAGATCACTATATCAAGGAACAGTTAAAGATCAAAGGTTACGGGCGTTATATGGATGACTTTTATCTGATACACGAAAGCCGGGAATATCTGGTTGAATGTCTGGAACGGATCCGGCGGATGTATGCGGATATCGGGATCGAGTTAAACGAGAAAAAGACGCGGATCGTCAAGTTATCGGACGAATTCAAGTTCCTGAAAGCAAAAACGCACCTGACAGGAACCGGGCGCGTCGTCATGCGTCCGGATCGCGGGACAATCACGCGGGAACGGCGCAAATTAAAAGCGTTGCGCCGGAAACTGGACGCCGGGGAAATTGTATTCGCGGACGTCCGACAAGCCTATAATTCATGGCGGGGACACATAAAACATTTTGATTCATACCGCACAATGCGGAACATGGATAAATTATTTCACGAACTGTTTTCGGAGGAAATCAGAAAAGAAAGGAGCGGCAGCAATGGCAAGAAAGGCAAAAACTACCGGGGAGAATTCAAACAATACGACTTTCCCGAACGTATCGATCCGGCTGAAAGACGGCACAGAATTAAACGGGGTTCTGAACGGGACGACATACGAAAGCGGGGATCCGGTTCCTGACGGGACATTCACGGACGAAAATCTGTCAGAGGTTACGATCAACGGGACAGTGTACCATGACATGAAGTTGATCTGTTCGTACCCGTGGGACGAGGGAACCCGGTTCGCGTTCCGGGAAATGACGCCGCAGGAAATTGAAAACCGGAATTTGAGATCGCAGCTTCAGGCGGCGGAACAGTCCGTCGCGGAACTGACGATCATCGTTTCAAGTCTTATGATGTAAGGGAGGGCGCGGGAAATGACATTCAACAAAGAAAGCGGACTTGTTAAATTGTGGGTTAAAATGGTTCAGGGCGGGACATATACACGGGATCAGGTTCCGAAAATGTTCAATCTGCAGGAAGTTGTGGCGGACGTCCTGGACGAACTGGCGGCGGAGGACGCCGCGTAAAATTGCCGGAAGCGGATCCGGCTTCCGGATCTTTTCCTGAATATCCCCGGCGGGGTGGCTGAATTTAGTCACTTCGTCGGGGTTTTGTTTTGTATCATGGGCGCATGAAAGAAAATCCGCGAAAAGAAAGGAGGTCGGACACATGGATCAGGATTATATCACACGCCGGGAACATGAGGAATTCGCCCGCCGCATGGATATAGAGAATGAGCGGATCAAGGACGAAAACGCCCGTCAGAATAAGCGGATCGCGATCGTCGAAGAATCGGTAAACGAATTTAACAAACTGGCTTTACAGATTGAAAAGATCGCTCTTTCAATTCAGCAAATGACGGAAGAAATATCCAAACAGGGCGAACGTCTGGAAAACATCGAATCAAAGCCGGGGAAGCGGTGGGAAACACTGGTAGGCGGAATTTTGGGCGCGGTAGCCGGGGCAATCGGAACGGCGATCGCGGCAGGATTTTTTCATTAAAGAACAGGAGGAAAGGAAAAATGAAGGAAATCAACTGGAAAAGGAAACTGACAAGCAGGAAATTATGGACGGCGGTAGGATCGTTCGTGTCTATGATGATTTTAGCGACGGGAGGGACGGAAAACACGGCTACACAGGTAACGGCGCTTATCATGGCGGGCGCGTCTGTCGTGGCGTACATCATCGGCGAAGGACTGACGGATTCCGCGAACGTGGAAACGACGGTCGAGATCACAGAGAACGACGGAAAGGAAGCGTAACGCATGGCGGCAACACGGGAACAACAGGCGGCGTTCATCGAAAAGATCGCGCCGCTGATTGTAAAATATGCGGCGGAACGTGGATATAAAAATGTTTCCGCCGCAATCGCGCAGGCGTGTCTGGAATCGGGTTATGGATTGTCCCGCCTTGCGTGGCAGTATCATAATTATTTCGGCTTGAAATGCGGGAAATCATGGACGGGAGCGTTTGCAAATATGCGAACAAATGAAGAATATACGCCCGGAATCCTGACGCAGATAGCCGACAATTTCCGGGCGTATGATGACATAGAATCAGGCGTCCGGGGATATTATGATTTTCTGGAATATCCGCGTTATAAGGCGGTCAGGCAGCAGGACACGCCGGAAGAATACCTGAAAGAACTGAAAGCGGCGTCTTATGCCACTTCGTCCGGGTATGTAGAAAATAATATGAATGTTGTCCGGGCGCATAACCTGACAGAATGGGACAAACGCCTGAAAAAGAATCAGGAGGGAAACGGAACAATGTATAGCAGACAAAGCGTCGTTAATCTGGTTAATAGTTGGGTAGGGAAAAAGGAATCGGACGGATCCCACAAGTCGATCATAGACATATACAACACGCTTCCGGCAGACAAACTTCCGCGAAAAACTAAAATGATGTACGGGTGGGCGTGGTGTGCGTGTACTTGGTCGGCGTTGGCGGTCAAATTGAATTACCTTGCAATCATGCCGATCGAAATCAGTTGTTATTATCTGATCGAAGCGGCTAAAAAAATGGGCGTATGGCAGGAAAACGACGACTATATCCCGGAGCCGGGCGACGCTATTCTTTATGACTGGCAGGACAGCGGAACCGGAGATAATACCGGGAACCCGGATCACGTCGGGACTGTTACATATGTGAACCGGGATTCCGGTTATATGGTCGTTACCGAAGGGAATTACGGGAACGCCGTTAAAAAGCGTACAATTTCCCTGAACGGTCGATATATACGCGGGTTTATCACGCCGAAGTATGACGACGGCGCGGTCGCGGAGCCTGAAAGGACAGGCGGGAAAAGCGTTTCGGAAATCGCGCACGAAGCGATCGCCGGACAGTGGGGAAACGGAGCGGAGCGGAAGCGGAACATGGAAGCGGCGGGGTATGATTATGACGTCGTTCAGGCGGAGATCAACCGCATTGTGAACGGCGGAGCGGCGAAAGCCGACAATGATAATTCCGTCGATCAGACGCAGCCGATCGCACGGAAAGTAATATCCAGTTGCTACGCGTCACACGCGGACAAGGCGATCGCCGGAACATACATCACGACGGCGGATCTGTACTGCAGGAATGACGCCGGGAAAAATAAAAAGGCGTTGTGCCTGATTCCGAAAGGGACAGAGGTTCAGTGTTACGGATATTATAGCGTGTACGGCGGCGTGAAATGGCTTTACATTCAGTTCACAATGGACGGTACACAATACACGGGATTTTCAAGCGGCGAATTTCTGAAAAAAACATCCTGAGAAGAAAAGGGGATCCAGTCCGCAAAAGGCGCGGGCGCGTAACTATCAATTTACTTTCTTTTGGTCGAAGAAAATATCACGAACAAAGGGCGACTGTCAAAAAAACAGTCGCTTTTCGTTCTTCGGTGTGATATAATGGGCGGGAATGTATTTTAAGAAAGAGGGTTCAAGCATGAGTTACAATGATGATATAAAAATGTTGATAGACGCGCAGGATTTGACGCTTCCGCCGCCGGAAAGAGAACCGCAGCGGCAATATTATTTTATAAAGAAATGCCGGGAAATCGTAAAAAAGAAGTCGGAGGAATTAGGGCGTCCGTTATATGCGTGTTCGGTGTGCATGGGGTGCCAGATGAACGCCCGGGACTCAGAGAAGCTGTCCGGCATCCTGGAGACAGTGGGCTACCAGAGCACGGAGAGCGAGCAGGCAGACTTCGTCATCTACAACACCTGCACCGTCCGGGACAATGCCAACCAGCGTGTCTACGGCAGGCTGGGCCTGCTGAACCGATACAAAAAGTCCAACCCGCAGATGAAAGTGGCCCTCTGCGGCTGCATGATGCAGGAACCCACGGTTATCGAAAAACTGAAGAAAAGCTACCCATTTATCGACCTGATTTTCGGTACCCACAATATCTATAAATTTGCTGAACTCCTCTATACCTCCTTTGAGACAGAGGGCATGCTGATTGACATCTGGGAAGATACGGACAGAATCGTAGAAGACTTGCCGGTAGAACGTAAATATCCCTTCAAGTCCGGCATCAACATCATGTTCGGCTGCAACAACTTCTGCAGCTACTGCATCGTGCCCTACGTGAGGGGCCGGGAGCGCAGCCGGGAGCCCCGGGAAATCATCCGGGAGATAGAGAGACTGGTGGCGGACGGCGTGGTGGAGGTCATGCTGTTGGGCCAGAACGTGAATTCCTATGGAAAGAATCTGGACGAGCCCATCACCTTTGCGCAGCTTTTGCAGGAGGTGGAGAAGATAGAGGGGCTGCAGCGCATCCGCTTCATGACTTCCCACCCTAAGGATCTGTCGGACGACCTGATTGCGGTCATGAAGCAGTCGAAGAAAATCTGCCGCCACTTGCATCTGCCCCTACAGTCCGGCTCCACGCGGATTCTGCAGCAGATGAACCGACGCTATACGAGAGAACAGTACATAGAGCTGGCTGACCGCATCCGCCGGGAAATCCCTGACATCGCCATCACCACGGACATCATCGTGGGCTTCCCGGGAGAGACCCCGGAGGATCTGGAGGAGACCATCGACATGGTGCGCCGGGTGAAGTACGACAATGCCTTTACCTTCATTTATTCCAAACGCACCGGCACGCCCGCGGCTGCCATGGAGAACCAGGTTCCGGCAGAGCAGGTGAAAGAGGGTTTCGACAGGCTTCTGAAAGTGGTACAGGACACGGCCAGGGAGCAGATAGCGAAATACCAGGGCCGGGTCATGGAGGCGCTGATCGAGGAGGTGAATGAGAGCGACGCCTCTCTGGTCACCGCCAGGCTTTCCAACAACACGATTGTCCATGTGCCCGGAGACGCTTCCCTGATCGGGAAAATCGTTCCTGTGTCCTTAGATGAGTGTCACGGATTCTATTATATAGGGCATTGCGTATGAGCTATTTGTGATAGATTTGTTTTGTTTTTGCAACGAAACACATGTATGAGTATGTGTTTGATGTGAATGGAATGTATTCTAAAAAAGGAAAAACGATAGCACGATTCTGTCCAGGGTCATGGCAGGGTCGGGAATGGAGCGGAAGATGCAGGAGCAGTTTTCAAGAACCGCGCTGTTGCTGGGAAGAGAGGCGATGGAGCGCCTGGAGAGATCCCGCGTGGCCGTGTTCGGGGTAGGCGGCGTGGGCGGATATGTGTGCGAGGCTCTTGCCAGGAGCGGCATCGGGGCTTTTGACCTGGTGGATAATGACAAGGTAAACCTTACGAACCTGAACCGTCAGATTATCGCTACCAGGCAGACCATCGGACGCTGCAAGGTGGAAGTGATGCGGGAACGCATTCTGGAGATTAATCCGGAGGCGGACGTCAGGGTACATGATTGCTTCTTCCTGCCGGAAAATGCAGATACGTTTCCCTTTGAAGAATACGATTATGTGGTGGATGCCGTGGATACCGTGACGGCCAAGATTGCGCTGGTCATGCGCGCGCAGGCAGGCAACATCCCCATCATCAGCAGCATGGGAGCCGGGAACAAACTGGACGCCACCGCTTTCCGGGTGGCGGATATCTATGAGACGAAAGTCTGTCCCCTGGCGAAAGTCATGCGCCGGGAACTGAAGAAGCGGGGCGTGGAAAGGCTGAAAGTGGTATATTCGGAAGAAATGCCCCTCCGCCCCCATGCAGCGGGGACAGCGGATGGGCAGGAGGAAAACGGCCCAAACAGCGATAGACACGAAAGCGGACAGCAAAAGCATAACCCCCAGGGCAGCGCAGAGAACGCCAGAGACAGAGAGGACGTTTCCCCGGAACTGTCCGAAAGAGACGCGGTGCGCCGGAGCATCCCCGGGAGCGTGGCTTTCGTGCCGTCCGTGGCAGGGCTTATCCTCGCGGGCGAAGTGGTGAAAGATTTGACAGATATGAAGAGGCTGTCCATCAGCTGACCCGGACTAAGAACATTGCTTTTTGTGGAAAGCTGACGAATGCCCTATCATCTGACATGTAGGAGGGAGACATGCTATGAAAGTAGTATTGCGCAATCTGACAAAAAAGTTTCCAAGCCGTGACAAAAAGAACAAAAAGGATGTAGTTGCCGTGGACAATTTCGATTTCGAGATTCCGGACGGCAAGCTGATTGGCCTGCTGGGGCCTTCGGGATGCGGCAAGAGCACCACGCTGAACCTGATAAGCGGCCTGGAAAAGCCCACGGACGGCCAGATTTTCTTCGGGGAGGATGATGTGACCAGGCTTGCTCCGGAGCACAGGGGCATCGGCCTGGTGTTCCAGAATTATGCTCTCTATCCGCATCTGACCGTAAAGCAGAACATCCTCTTTCCGCTGGAGAACCTGAAAGGAAAGGAGAAGCTTTCTAAAGGCGAAATGCTGGAAAAGGCAATGGAGGCGGCGAAGCTGGTGCAGATTGACGAGCTGATGGAGCGCAAGCCTGGAGAACTTTCCGGCGGCCAGCAGCAGCGCGTGGCGATTGCCAGGGCCCTGGTGAAGCGGCCCAGGGTGCTTCTTCTGGACGAGCCCCTGTCCAATCTGGACGCCAGGCTCCGGCTCCAGACCCGGGAGGAAATCAGGAGAATCCAGAAAGAGACGCAGATTACCACGATTTTCGTGACCCACGACCAGGAGGAGGCCATGAGCATTTCTGACATGATCGTAGTCATGAAAGACGGAGCGGTTCAGCAGATTGGCAGGCCTCAGGAGGTCTATGATAATCCCGCGAACCTGTTCGTGGCGAAATTCCTGGGAACCCCGCCCATCAATGTCTTTGAGGGACAGGTGAGGGACGGCAGATTATACTTAGGCCCGGACGCTGTCCTGCCGGTCAGGGGAGCGATGCAGGGCGCTGTTTGTGCGGGAATCAGGCCGGAGGGCTTTCTGCTGCGGAAAGACGGGGCTTTCTGCTGCGATTTGAACGGTGTAGAAGTGATGGGGCGCGACATCAGTGTAGTCTTTGCCCACAAGGCTTCCCTGAACCCGACAATCCGGGCGATTGTGGGAGCTGAGAATCTGGCGGAGATTTCCGCAGACGCGGGGCAGGTCAGGTTCGATTTGAAGCCGGACAAGGTAATTCTCTTTGATAAAAAGACGGGAGAGAGAATCCGGGTTGACATGAAAGCGTAATCTATACTCGCGAGCGATGAAACTTGGTATGATGCCTCGGGAATCCTCCGCTGGTGAGCGGGTCACCAATGAATAGAGAATATTCATTGAGTGAAGAGTATTCAATATTACAGTAGTAGACGAGGAGCATGAACATGAGCAATGAGAAGATGAAAGAGTCGCGTCCTGACGATGCCGCAAAGGCGCGAAAAGTCCGGGGAGACAATGGAAGAGGAGCACTCCATGGAAGAAGAGCTTTCCAGGGCGTTTCGTGGAAATCCGGCTTCGGCAGCCTTAAGGGGTGGCTGTATCTGCTGCCTGCCATTCTTTTTCTTGGGGTCTTTATGGTGTATCCATTGATAGACGTATTTGTCTATTCCTTTGAGGAGGGCTACAATTCGGCGTCCCAGACCTATCTGGGCACCGGGACATACAATTATTCCTATGTCCTCCATGACCCGTATTTCCTGCAGGCATTGAAGAATACCTTTCTGCTGGTCATCATCACAGTGCCTTTGTCCACGGGAATCGCTTTACTGATTTCCGTGGGGCTGAATTCCATAGGGCCTCTGCGCAATCTCCTGCAGACCATTTATTTCCTCCCCTATGTGACCAATACGCTGGCGGTGGGGCTGGTATTCATGATTCTGTTCAAAAAGACCCCTTATTCTGACGGACTGGTCAATCTGCTCATCCAGTGGTTCGGCGGAGAATCCGTGGACTTCATTGACGGCCCCTATTGGGCAAAGATGTTCGTGCTGTGCTTTTATACCATCTGGGTGGTCATGCCCTTTAAGATTCTGATCCTGACCAGCGCCCTTTCCTCCGTGAACCAGGACTATTACAAGGCGGCCAGAGTGGACGGCACTTCAAAATTCCGGATTTTCAGGCGCATCACGCTGCCGATAATCTCGCCGATGATATTCTATCTGGTCATTACAGGCTTTATCGGGGCCTTTAAGGCATACAGCGACGCGGTGGCGCTGTTCGGCACTGACCTGAATGGGGCGGGGATGAACACGATTGTGGGCTATGTCTACGATATGCTGTATGGGGACAGCGGCGGCTATCCGTCCTATGCTTCGGCGGCTGCCATCATCCTGTTCGCCATCGTTCTTACGATTACCTGCATCAACCTGTTGATCAGCAAAAAGAACGTACATTATTAAAGCATTTGGAGGATGTGGAAATGGATCAGGCAAAGAAAACGATTACTTATTTCTTTTTGGTGTTATGGGCGTTGATTGTGCTGTTTCCCTTTTACTGGATGGTTCTGACATCCGTAAAAAGCTATGGGGCGTACAACTCGGAGTATATTCCGAAGTTTTTCACCCTGTCCCCGACGATGCAGAACTATGTGGACGCGTTCACCTCAGTGCCCCTGGGACGGTATTTTCTAAATACGATTATTTTTACGGTGCTGACCACTGCCATCATGATAGTGGTGATCACGCTGGCGGCATTCGCTTTCGCCAGGCTGGACTTCAGGGGGCGGAATGGGGCTTTCGTGCTGTTCCTGTCACTGATGATGATTCCCAACGAACTGGTAATCATCACCAATTTCGTGACCATCACCAACCTGGACATGCGTAATACCTTTCAGGGTCTGATATTGCCCTCCGTCACCTCCGTCTTCTATATCTATCTGCTGAAAGAGAATTTCGAACAGGTGCCGGACAGCCTGTACAAAGCCGCCAAGGTTGACGGCACTTCGGATATGAAGTATCTGCTGAAGGTGCTGGTGCCCATGTCAAAGCCCACGCTGATTACCGTGACGATTCTGAAGATAATCGAATGCTGGAATTCCTATGTATGGCCCAGGCTGATTACGGACGATGAGGCATACTATCTGGTGTCCAATGGCATCCAGGAGATTCGTGAGAACGGGTTCGGCCGCGAGAATATCCCGGCCATGATGGCGGCAGTGGTAGCGATTTCCCTGCCGCTGATTGTGCTGTTCTTGCTGTTTCATAAGAAGATTATGGCCGGCGTATCAAGAGGAGGGACGAAAGGATGAGAAGACATGCTATGCGTCTTGGGGATGCCGGCGCGGGATGCGTCTGCCGTAAAAAGGATGGTTCCCAAGCGGAGACGACATGGGGCGGGAAGCTTCAGAATCAGGAGCTTCGGAATGATAAGCTTCGCAAAAGAGTATGCAGAAGGGCGGAGCTGTTCCTGGCAGGAATTTCTCTGGCAGTGGGAAGCATGCTGGCGCTTACCGGCTGTCACGGTTCAAAGGGACTGGATGCCTTTGTGATTCCGGAAGAATTCGACACAGCAGAAGAGTACGAAATCACGTTCTGGGCAAAAAACGACACCAATAAGACCCAGACTGCCATCTACGAACAGGCCATTGCGGATTTTGAAAATCTGTATCCGAACATCACGGTGAATCTGCGGCTGTATACGGATTATGGTAAAATATATAACGATGTGATAACAAATATCGCTACCAATACCACGCCGAATGTCTGCATCACCTATCCTGACCATATCGCCACTTACCTGACAGGCGTGAATCAGGTGGTGCCGCTGGAAGAGCTTTTCGATGACGAAAGTTACGGTCTCGGCGGCAGTGAGGTCAGGTACGATTCCCCGGCGAGAGAGGAAATCATTCCGAAGTTTCTGGAGGAGTGCTCCTTTGGTGGTCACTATTACGCCATTCCCTATATGCGCTCCACAGAAGCGTGCTATATTAATAAGACATATGTAGAAAAACTGGGGTACGATTTGCCGGATGACCTTACATGGGATTTCGTCTGGGAGGTATCGGAGGCGGCCATGGAAACAGACAGCGAGGGGAACTATTTGGTGAACGGTCAGAATGTGCTGATTCCTTTTATCTATAAATCCACCGACAATATGATGATACAGCAGCTCCGGCAAAGAAACGCCGGCTATTCCACGGAAGACAGCGAGATACTGCTCTTTTCCGATACAACGAAGGAACTGCTGGAGACAGTGGCGGAGCACGCGGGAACAGGGGCATTCTCCACCTTTAAGATTTCCAGCTACCCGGCCAACTTCCTGAACGCGGGGCAGTGCATATTTGCCATTGACTCCACTGCCGGCGCCACCTGGATGGGAAGCGACGCGCCGTTAATAGATATCAGCGGGGACAAGCTGGTGCAATTCGAGACGGAAGTCATGGCCATACCGCAGTTTGACGCGGAGAATCCGCAGATGATATCCCAGGGACCGTCAGTCTGCGTCTTCAATAAAGAGAACCCGCAGGAAGTGCTGGCATCGTGGCTGTTCGCGCAGTATCTGCTGACCAACGACGTACAGATCGCCTACGCGGAGACGGAAGGATATGTGCCGGTGACTTCCAGGGCACAGCAGTCGGAAGAGTATCTGGATTATCTTTCCAGATGCGGCGAAGACAATTCCGCCCATTATGAAGTGAAAATCAAGGCGGCGGAGCTTCTGCTGGAAAATATGGATTATACCTTTGTCACGCCCGTGTTCAACGGTTCGGCCTCTCTGCGGGACGCGGCGGGCAGGCTGATTGAGGAGACGGTGAAATCCGTCCGGCGTTCCCAGACAGTGGACGATGCCTACTTTGAAAAGCTTTATGAGGATACTGTTTCTTTGTACAGACTGGATCAGCTGCAGCGCCAGAACAGATCGGCTTCAGGAGGCAAAACAGACTTGGGGCCGCTGCCCGGTACATCCGTGGCTCTTCTGGCGTCTCTGGCGGGGATCTGGGTATTGATCATTGTGTATGTTTTTGCCCGGAAAAGAAAGAAGACTGAATAAATGGAAAAGGATATAAGGACATGAAAGACCGTATATTTTCGGACAAGATTTTCTGCAGAAAGCTGCTGATGCTCACCGCGCCCATTGCGCTGCAGAGCCTGATGCTGGCTTCCGTGGCGGCGGCGGATGCCATCATGCTGGGAAGCGTGGCCCAGGACTCCATGGCGGCAGTCTCTCTGGCGACGCAGATACAGTTCATCCAGAATATGATCCTAAGCGCAGTGGTCTCCGCCGCCGCCATTCTGGGGGCCCAGTACTGGGGGAAAGGAGACGTGCAGACGGTTGACGATATTTTCTGTATCGCTCTACGCTATTGCGGTATCGCTTCCTTACTGTTCTTTGTGGGATGCGTGTTTTTTCCCAGATATCTAATGGTGATTTTCACCAACGAGGAGGCGCTGATTGCCATAGGTATCCGGTATCTGAAAGTGGCCGGATGGTCCTACCTTCTCACGGGCATTTCCCAGTGCTATCTGGTCATCATGAAAGTCAGCGGGCATGCGTCACAGACCGCCATGATCAGCTCCGGGGCGGTGATTCTGAATATTGTGCTGAACGCGGTGTTCATCTTTGGATTGTTCGGGCTGCCTGCCATGGAGGTGCAGGGAGCGGCGCTGGCCACTTTGATTGCCAGGGTGGTGGAGCTGCTCTGGTGCGTCCTCTGCTCCAGGAGGGAGGGGTATGTACGCCCTCAGTGGAACCGGTTCCTGAAGCGCAATCCGCTGCTGGCCTCGGATTTCTGGAAATGCGCGTTCCCGCTGCTGGGGGCGAGCCTTTTCTGGGGCGTGGGGTTCACTTCCTACACCGCTTTCATGGGACATATGGGGACGGACGCGGCGGCAGCCAATTCCGTGGCCTCTGTGGTCAGGGATTTGATCTGCTGTCTCTGCAACGGCATCAGCAGCGGCGGGGGCATCCTGGTGGGGCATGAGCTGGGCGCGGGCAATCTGGAGCGGGGGAAGCTGTATGGGAACCGTCTGGTGAAGCTGGCGTTCCTGTGCGGGTTCCTCTCCACAGGTGTCATGCTGCTGCTGACGCCTGTGGTGCTTGGGTTCGTGAAGCTGACGGACGACGCGCAGAAGTATCTGGTAGGGATGATGGTAATCATGGCATTCTATATGATTGGCCGGGCGGTGAACACCATTATCATCAACGGCATTTTCGCCGCAGGCGGTGACACGATGTTCGATCTGTACAGCCTGGCTGTGTGCATGTGGGGGATTGCCGTGCCGCTGGCCGCCGCCGGAACGTTTTTGCTGGACTGGCCGGTGCTGGTGGTGTACGCCTGTACCTGTCTGGACGAGGTGGGGAAGATTCCCTGGGTGATGGGGCATTACAGGAAATATGGCTGGGTGAAGGACTTGACCCGGGAGATTACCTGAGACTGCGCCATCCGTGTTGCGTTGCCGCTTCCCCCTATGAATGGCTGGGTGTGGGAATCTTTGTGCTGGCCGTGGCGCATCATGTGCTGAACGGCAGACCAGTGGCGTCATCCTATCCCGGCAGGTGTTCAAAAGCAGCAAAAGGCTGGTGGCCACAGCCATCGTCAATATTGTCCTGCTTCCATCGAGTGGTATTGCTGATGCTGGTACCTGGAGGAGGTGAATGCCTGCACCTGCCTGGACGAGGGGGGGAAGATTCCCTGGGTGATGGGCATTGCAGGAAATAAGGCTGGGTGATTAAATGACGTATTTCTGTTATCTGATTTGCTGCCTGACGGAATGGGAGCACGGCTGATTGGGGGAACCGAAAGGCTGTGCTCCTGTTTTGCGTTTTGGAAATGAATCAATTGTCTGTTTTCATAATATATGACATAATGGTGTCATAGTTTGTCTGCTATACTAAAAAAAGAGCGCAAGGGGTGTAAAGATGAAGATTGACCGACTTATGGGGCTTGTGGTCTATTTGCTGAAGCATGGACGGACGTCCGCACAGAAACTGGCCGAGGAGTTTGAGGTTTCTTCCAGGACAATCATGCGGGATTTAGAATCCCTGGATCAGGCGGGCATCCCGATTCAGGCCTTTTATGGGGTGGATGGAGGCTACCAGATTATGGACAGCTATGTACTGGAGAAGCAGGCTGTCACACGAAATGAGTACGACTGGCTTGTGACAGCCCTGAAAGGGATGGCCAGCGCGTACGCCAGCAAAAGCCTGGAGCGGACGCTGGCGAAGATAGAGAGCCTGAACGAAAGGGGAAACAATGCGGTTTCCGTGGACTTGAGCGTGGCAGCGGAAGATGAGGAAATCAAGGGGCTGCTGAAGCTGCTGGAAGACGCAATCGGGAAAAAGCGCGTCGTCCGGTTTCTGTATACGAACAGCCATGAGGAACGGAAAGAGATTCAGGTGGAACCGGTCTGCCTCCAGTATAAATGGTATAACTGGTATCTGATCGGATATCACGAAAAGCATCAGGATTATTGCATGTTCAAGCTGGTTCGCATGGAGGATTTACGTGAAACAGATATAAAATATACGAGAGACCATGATGTTTCGGAGATAAAGTCCAGCGGCAGCAGGGAAAAAATCATGCATGTCAGCCTGTACGGAAAAGCGTGCGTGAGAGCGAAGTGCCGGGAATATCTGAATGGGCGGATTGTACAGGAATTTGAAAATGGTGATTTTATGTTTTGTTTCTCTGCACCGGAACATGAGACATTCTGGTATGGGGCGATTCTTTCTTTCGGAAATCATGTACGGATAATCGAACCGCCGGAACTGAAAGAGCGCATTTTGAAAAACTGTAGAGAGATTCAGGCGGAATATGGAAGTTCTTGAAAATATTATAAAAAAGGAGTATAGGAGCATGAACGAGATCAAAAGGTATGAGGTAAACGAGGAGTGGGCGCATTCCGGGATTGTCCAGGCGGGGGACTATTGTTTCCTGAATTATTGTGTGCGGAATATCGACGGCCCGATTGAGCAGCAAGTCAGGGAAGCTTTTGACGTGATGGAAGAGCGGCTGGCGCTGGTGGGGCTGACCCTGGAACATGTAGTACAGATGAACTGCCTGTTCAAGAATATCTGGGATATCCCGGTGATGGAACAGGTGGTCAAAGAGAGGTTCCATGGCAAGTACCCCGCGCGCAAGTCCATTCAGACTGAGTTTGCTGATCCCGGCAATCTGCTGTTCCAGGTGGATGCCATTGCGTATTCTGGGAAATGTTGGGGACCACTATGAAACGATATAACGCGCAAGTTCCAATGCGATATCGAAATGTCCGGAGTCGTGCTGCGTTCCCTCGACATGTCCCTCTTTTTGCCTGGTATCCCATTCAGGCGCGTCAAGGAGGTCGCCGCTGGTGAAGAATGTGTACAGGTTCAGCCCTCTGAAATCACACATGGCCTGGAGGGCGGCGCATTCCATCTCTACCGAGATGCAGCCGTCCGCTTTATGCTTTTCGAAGTTATTGACGGTTTCCCGATAGAAAGAGTCGGTGGTCCATGTCCTGCCTTTCACGTAAGGGATTCCGTTTTCCTCCATGAACCGGGCCACGATGTCCGCATTCCTGACTGTGACATAATCCGCTGCAGGCGCATAGTGGTATGATTAACTCTTATTAGGAACACGAAATCGAAAGAAGATTGACGAAAATACAAGAAAACAGATTGAAACTATCACATTACGCAGAAAACCGTCCTTGAAAATGGGGCGGTTTCTCTGTACGATATGGCCGGAGTCCACTGAGGGCCGCCCTGTTTTGGTTATCAAGGCGGCCCCCAGCAGACCCCGGCCATTCCACTCGCAAAGTATAAATATCGGGTAGCAACTTCGAGACAAAATGTCCCAAAGCAATCGTTGTCCCCGCGCATTTTTACATAGGGGCTCTGGTGGTATATCCCCCGTCGCCGCCTACTATTAAGCACAGGAGGGAGCTGGCGGTCAAGGGTGCGTAGCAACGCCGCTTGCGGCGGCTTACCCTTGACGGCTTGCCCCGGCTGTGCTACCCCTCCGGCGCGGCGGGGGATATATCCTCCAGAGCCGCCCCCTTTCCCATGAATGGGGAAGGGTGGGGGGATTGGGTTGAACGCGCTGTAAAAACCGCTTATTTTCCACGGCTGGAGTGTTAGCATTTAGGCGTTTGAAAGCCGCTTGTATCAAGGGTTTCCGGGCGCGTTTGGCAGGGGGGTGGTATGTTTATATGTCCTGCGTCCTATTCGTTCCACAAATGCTAACATTGAGGGTTCCTGCTTTGGGACATTTTGTCTCGAAGATAGAGGTTATCTCACATTCAGTTGTAACCCTAAAGTCGGATTATAAGTACTCAAAACGATAAAAACCAATATGCCGGCATCAAGAAACCTTGATTTTATCAGCA